>JAFGNC010000499.1 GCA_016927175.1 Gammaproteobacteria bacterium
AAAAGGGCCCTGACCCCTTTTCTACGCCTTTTCTACGGGACGCCTGAGCCGAGCACGTCTTCCCACACGGACGTGACGAACGCCCGGACGTCCTCGAGCTCGTCCGCGCCGACGACGCGGCCGCGCTCGTCGAGCGCGAGCTCGTGCACGCGCTGCCGCAGCGCGAGGTAGGCGTCCTTCAGGCCGTGGACCGTCTCCGCGGGCAGCAGCGAAGCCGCCTCGAGCGCCTCGAGCTGTCGGATGTTGTCCGGATATTCGACCAGCGCCGGGTGCCGCGGCGCGTGGCGCAGCACGCAGTAGTCGACCAGGAACTCGATGTCGGCGAGCCCGCCCGGATCCTGCTTCAGGTCGAAGCCGTCCGCACCGCCCTGCGACAGCTCGGCGCGCATCCGCGAGCGCATCCTGACGATCTCCTCCCTGAGCCGCTCGCGCGCCACGTGATGGATCAGGATGTCCTTGCGATCGCGCTCGAACGCCTCGCGGATGCTTTGCGAGCCGGCCACGGAGCGGCTGCGCAGCAGCGCCTGATGCTCCCAGACCCAGGCTTCGCCGCGCTGGTAACGCCGGAAATTCTCGACGCTCGCGACCATCAGCCCGGCCCGGCCGCTCGGCCGCAGCCGCGTGTCGACCTCGTACAGTCGGCCGGAGCTGGTCTGAATCGTCAGGAAGTGGATCAGGCGCTGCACGAGACGCGAGAAAAACCGCGCGTTGTCGAGCGGTCGCTCGCCGTCGGTCTCCTGGTGCGAGCCGGACGAGTCGTGCAGGAAGACGAGATCCAGATCCGACCCGTAGCCGAGCTCGAGCCCGCCGAGCTTGCCGTAGCCGACGACGGCGAAACCGGCCTCGCGCAGGTCGGGCGGCTCGCCGTAATGCGGCGCCCCGTGCTTCGCCACGAGCTCGCGCCACGCCATCGACAGCGCGAGCTCGAGCACGAGCTCCGCGATGTCGGTAAGCCGGTCGCTGACCTTCATCAGCGGCAGGCGGCCGAGGCGGTCCGCGATCGCGACGCGGAACACCGCCGTGCGCTGGAACTGCCGCATCGCCTCGAGGCACGCTTCGACGTCGTCCGGGTCGGCGCGGCCGAGGTGGCGCCGAAGCTGCCCTGCCAGCTCGTCGCGGCTCGGCGGCGTCTCGAAGATGCGCGCGTCGAGCAGCTCGTCGAGCAGCAGCGGGTGCTCGGCGATCTGCCGCGCCAGCATCGCGCTCTGGCTCGACAGGATCAGCAGCCGGTCGAGCGCCCGCGGGTTCTCGTGCAGCAGCGCGAGGTAGGCGCTGCGCCGGCAGATCGACTGGAACACGGACAGCAGACGCGACAGCGTCGCGACCGGATCCGCCTTGTCCGCGAGCAGCGGAATCGTCCGGACGACGACGGCCGCGAGCCGCCGCCGGCTCAGCTCGTCCATACGCTGGTACAGCCCGCCTTCGCGCAGCGACGTCAGCAGACGCTCGACCTCTGCGTGCCCGGCGAGCGCAGTGCCGGCGAGCGCGCCCGCGACGTCGCCGGCATCCCAGGCTTCGGCCGCGTCGCCGCCCGTGGTCGCGTCCGCGGCATCGTGCCGGCCGGTATCGTGAGCGTCCCACGCCACGCGGTCGAACTCGCGCTCGACGGCCCGGCGGTGCCCGTCGAGCGTGGCGGCCAGCTCGTCCCAGTCGGCGGCGCCGACCGCATAGGCGAGGCGTGCGCGCTCCTCGGGCTCCGGCGGCAGCGCGTGCGTCTGGCGGTCGCCCATGGCCTGCAGCCGGTTCTCGACCGTGCGCAGGAACGCGTAGGCCTCCGACAGCTCCTCGACGGCTGCCGGCCCGAGCTCGCGCGTGCCGCCGAGCTGCGGCAGCGCCTCGAGCAGCGACGGCGTCCGCAACCGGGCTTCGCGGCCGCCGCGCACGAGCTGGAACGCCTGCACGATGAACTCGATCTCGCGGATGCCGCCGGGGCCGAGCTTCACGTTGTCCAGCATCTCCTTGCGCGCGACCTCCTGCGCGATCAGCCGCTTCATGTGCCGCAGCGCATCGAACACGCCGTAGTCGAGGTAGCGCCGGTAGACGTAGGGCGTCAGGATCTGGTCGAACACGGCCCTCGCATAGCGGCGGCCGGTCACGAGCCGCGCCTTCAGGTACGCGTAGCGCTCCCAGTCGCGGCCGTGCTGCACGAGGTAGGACTCGAACGCCGCGATTCCGACGACGAGCGGCCCGCTCGCGCCGAAAGGTCTGAGGCGCGTGTCGACGCGCAGCGCGAAACCGTCCGCCGTCGGCTGGTCGAGAAGGCGGATCAGCCGCTGCGCGACCTTGCGGTAATAGCCGCCGATCTCCTCCGGATCGCGGCCGTCGAGCGTCGCTTCGTCCGGGTGCAGGAAAACGAGATCGACGTCGGAGGAAAAGTTCAGCTCGCGGCCGCCGAGCTTGCCCATCGCGAGCACGAGCAGCGGCGCCGGCTCGCCCGACTCGTCGACCGGAGTGCCGTAACGCGGCGCGAGCGCGGCCATCGCGTGCGCGACGGCGGCGCGGATCAGCGCATCGGCCAGAGTGGACAGATCCGCGAGGTTTCGCTCGAGCGTCGCGGCGCCGGTCAGGTCGCGCCATGCGATGCGCGCCGTCTCGAGCTGGCGCAGGCGCCGCAGCTTCGCCATCGCCGCGCCCTCGTCGAGCCCGTCGAGATCGAGCCGCGCGGCGACGCCCGCCTCCGTCAGCGGCTCGTCGTCTGCGGCGCGCTCGAGCAGCGCGCCGGGCTCGCGCAGCAGCACGGACAGCACGAAATCGCTGGCGACGGCGACCCTCGCCGCCGCGGCGGCGAGCTCCGCGGGCAGGGCGGCCTGCGCTTCGGCGGCACGCTCCGCCACGCGATGGAAGCGCTCCTGCAGCGTCGCGGGCAGATCGGGCGGCGGTTCAAGCTTCACGGCGGGCAGGCTCGGCGGGGATGCCGTCAGACTGTAGCGGCATTCGGCGGCGCCCGAAAGAGAGCACCGCTTCCCCGGGTGCCCATTAAAGAAAGCCCCGCGCGAGGCGGGGCTTTCGTCGATGCGAGAGCTCGAAAGCCTCGCTTACATCATGCCGCCCATGTCGGGGTGCGGCATCGCGGCTTCCTTCTCGTCCTTCGGCTGCTCCGCGATCATCGCCTCGGTCGTCAGCAGCAGACCCGCGACGGAGGTCGAGTTCTGCAGCGCGAGCCGCGTGACCTTGGTCGGATCGATGATGCCGAGCTCGACCATGTCGCCGTACTCGCCGGTCGCGGCGTTGAAGCCGTAGTTGCCCTTGCCGGCCACGACCGCGTTCAGCACGACCGCGGGATCGGCGCCCGTGTTGGCGACGATCTGACGCAGCGGCTCCTCGCAGGCGCGGCGCAGGATGTTGATGCCGACGTTCTGGTCGTCGTTGGCGCCCTGGAGCTTCTCGATGCCCTTCAGCGCGCGAACCAGCGCGACACCGCCGCCCGGCACGACGCCTTCCTCGACGGCCGCGCGCGTCGCATGCAGCGCGTCCTCGACGCGGGCCTTCTTCTCCTTCATCTCGACCTCGGTCGC
>JAFGNC010000081.1 GCA_016927175.1 Gammaproteobacteria bacterium
GACGCAGCACCGTGCCGCCGCGAGTCAGCGGCGTCGTGATGCGCAGCACGCGCGCCGGCGGCGCGTAGCGGATCGTGCGCTCGTTGACGTAGTACCGCACTCCCGGGACGAGCACCCCGCAGTCCCAGCGTCTGTTGCGGGCAGTGTGGGCGATCACGCCCGTGCTCGAGCTGTGCGCCTCGATGGTCCCGCCGTCGCCGGTCGACAGCGCGATGTGGCCGAGGGGACCGTTGCCCGGCCTTCTGAGCAGGCAGGCTCCCGCGATCCGCAACGCGTCCTCGACCGGGATATCGGCGCCGTCGAGCGCGGCCTGCTGCGCCCAATAGCCGGTGTAGGCGTCTGCCATGACCGGATCGTCTGCCGGACGCGTGCCGTAGAGAATGCCGACAGCCCGATATACGCACCAGCTGGCGAACTCCGCGCAGTCCCATGGACCCGTCCAGTCGGAGTTCGCCATCGGCGCGCGTGCGCCGAGCGCATAGGGCTCGCCGACGTGGCGCTTCGCCACGTCCAGCACGACGTCACCGCTCGCGCCGTGGCGCGTCGGCGCCGCGGCGGCTTCGGTCTGCGCCGGAAGTTCGAGGACGGCGGCCGTCATACCGCCATTGAACCTCATGGCGCGGACGGCATCGGTCATGCCGTTGACACAAATGGCCGAAGACGCCGCCTGATTTCGCGGCTCGACCGCGCGCTTCGACGGCGCCTATCGGCGCCGCCGCGTCACGCCGAAGCCATCGTCGGGTCGAGCATCGATCGGACCTCGACGATCCGATCCGCAGGAAAGCCGGAACGCTTCGCGTGCTCCCGGATCAGCGATTCGTCGCGAGCCAGGTAGACGCAGTAGGTCTTGTCGTTCGCGACGTAGGACTCGACCCACTGTACGCCGGTGCCGAGCTCGTCCAGCACTTCGTTCGACTTCTGCGCGATTGCGCAGTACTCCTCGGCGGACTTGGCCCCGACATCGGGAATTTCGCGCTCAATGATGAATTTACGAAGCATCGTCTACACCTCCTGCTTTGGACGTGATTTCCACGGCCGGGCGGCGCGCTTGCACTACGCGCGCCCGGCGGGGAGTCCGCTCGAGCGGCTCGACCGGATCTTCGACCCTTCTGCGACGGCGTCCGACGGCCGGGCACCGCACTTCCCACCGGAGCAACGATTTCGGTAGTGTACGCGGGAGTCGGCCGCCGTGCCGCAGGGATGACTGATGCATACGACCCTCGTGTCCGTTAGCGAGCTCGCCCGCCACATCGATGACCCGGCGTGGACGGTCTTCGACTGCCGCTTTTCACTGGCCGACGCCGCAGCGGGCCGGCAGGCCTACCTCGAGTCGCATGTGCCGGGGGCGCTGCGTGCCGACGTCGACGAGCATCTGAGCAACCCGCCGGTGCCGGGCGTGACGGGCCGCCACCCGCTGCCGGACAGAGCCGAATGGATCGAGCGCCTGCGCGGCTGGGGCATCACGGCGGACACGCAGGTCGTCGCCTACGACGACTCCGGCGGCATGTTCGCTGCGCGCCTGTGGTGGATGCTGCGCTGGGCCGGCCACGCGGCCGCAGCCGTGCTGGACGGCGGATGGCAGGCCTGGCTGCGCGGCGGCACGGGCGTCAGTCGGGCTGTTCCGCCGCCCGTACGGCCGGCGGGCGCCGGCTTCGAGGCCGGGCCGCCGCTGACGCGGCTGGCCGAGGCGAACGATATCGACGCCGGCGCGCAGGTGCTGCTCGATGCCCGGGAACCGGCGCGCTTCCGCGGGGAGCTTGAGCCTCTCGACCCGGTCGCGGGACACATCCCCGGGGCTGTCTGCGCAGCCGCGAGCGGCAACGTCGACGCCGCCGGCCTCTTCAGGAGCGAAGCCGAGCTGCGGCGCCGATTCGAAGCGCTGATCGGCCAACGCAATGCCCGGGAAGTCGTCTGTTATTGCGGGTCCGGCATCACGGCTGCGCACAACGTTCTCGCCATGCGGCACGCGGGCTTCGACGAGCCGATGCTGTACGCGGGTTCCTGGAGCGAGTGGATCACGGATCCGGAGCGTGCCGTGGCGGTGGGCGAATGAGCGCGCTGGTCGAGGCGCCGGAGTTCAAGGCGCGGGCGATCCTGCTCGGCGAGCGGCTGGACCTTCGGTCATGGCGCAGCGCGGACGCCGTGGCGACGAATCCGCTCGTCGTCAGAGTCCGGGGGGGCGGTGCCGCGGCGCTGTACCGCCACGGCGTCGTCGTGTTCTTCGGCGTCCACGCCGCCGAGGAAGTGAATTTTCTGTCGCAGCTCGGGCCCTGCGTCACGAACGCCTATTCGGAGCCCGAGGTGGAGGAAATCGACGTGCACGTGGACGGCACGGAGCGCGAGAGCCTGACCGGCGGCGACGTCGTGCTGGCGGACGCAGGCGTCGAGCGCCTGCAGGTGCTCGCCGACGTGCTGAGCAAGAGCGTGCTGCTGTCGCTGTACGAGCAGAAGGTCGCGAGTGACTTCGATCGCATCGAGCCGCTCGCCGCGCAGCTCGGCCGCTCGGGGCGCATTCCGAGGCACAGCAAGGAGCTGCTGAAGATGATCGGCTCCATGGTCCTCGTCGAGCACCGCATGGTCGGGCGCGCCGCGATCGCCGAGAAGCCGGAGATCCTGTGGGAAAACCCGACGCTCGAGACGCTGTTCGTCAAGCTCGAGGACGAGTACGAGATCACGACGCGGCACGCCGCGCTCGAGCGGAAGCTGAACCTGATCGCCCAGACGGCGAATACCGTGATGGAGCTCCTGTCGAGCAAGCATTCGCTCCGCGTGGAGTGGTACATCGTGATCCTGATCCTGGTCGACATCGTGCTGTCGCTGTATGAGAAGCTCGTCGGGCCGATTTGAAATCCGCAGCGCCGCCCCGAATATGAGAAACCGACGGTCGTATTTCGGCTTCCGAAAGGATGCACCTATGCTCGACGCCCGACTACGGAAGTGGAGCGTGCGGCTTTGCGCGGCCGCATTGCTCGCCGTCGGGGCGACGGCCGCCGCACAGCGGCATTCGGCCGCCCCGGCGGGCGAGACGGGCCCCTCGAGCCCGAGCGCGGAGCCGCGGCAAGCCGCCGAGCGCGGGCGGCTGAGCGCAGACGAGCTGACGACGATCGACATCTTCGAGAGCGCCAGCCCGTCCGTCGTTTTCATCACGACGGTCCAGCACGTACGCGACTTCTGGACGCGCAACGTGATGCGCGTGCCGCAGGGAACCGGCTCCGGCTTCATCTGGGACGACGAAGGCCACGTCGTCACGAATTTCCACGTGATCCGCGGCGCGCAGGAAGCGCTGGTCACGCTCTCCGATCAGCGCAGCTTTCCGGCGACGCTGGTCGGCGCCAGCCCGGCGCACGACATCGCGGTGCTGCACATCGACGTCCCCTTCGACGGTCCCCCTCCCGTGCCCGTCGGTACCAGCGACGATCTGCGGGTGGGACAGAACGTCTTCGCGATCGGCAATCCTTTCGGGCTCGATCACACGCTGACGACGGGAGTGATCTCGGCGCTGAACCGGACGATCGACAACGACCGGGGCGGCGTCATCGAGAATCTGATCCAGACGGACGCGGCGATCAACCCGGGCAACTCCGGCGGGCCGCTGATCGACAGCGCGGGCCGGCTGATCGGCATCAACACGATGATCTACAGCCCGTCCGGCGCCTACGCCGGCATCGGTTTCGCGGTACCGGTCGACACGGTGAACCGGGTCGTGCCGCGGCTGATCGCTTACGGCCGCTACGTGCGCCCGACTCTCGGCGTCACCGTGCACGACGCGATGACCGAGCGTTTGCTGGCCCGCCGCGACGTGCCCGGTGTGCTCGTGCTCGACGTCGCTCCGGGATCGCCGGCGGAGCGCGCCGGTTTCAGGCCGACACGCGTGCGGGCCGACGGCAGCGTGATACTCGGGGACGTGATCCAGGCCATCGACGGCGAGCCGATCGAGAGCCTCGCGGCTCTGTCGAGCACGCTCGACGGCTACGCGTTCGGCGCCGAGGCAACGGTCACGTTGTGGCGCGACGGCCGGCAGGTCGACGTCGACGTGACGCTGAGCGACGCGAGCAGCCTCGCTCGCTGACGTCGGAGAACCGACGATCACAACAGCGCGTCGTAGCCACGCTCGTTGAACTGCAGGATGCAGAAGCCGTTGCCGAAGGGATCGGCCAGCACCGCCATGCGGCCCCAGGCATGATCGCTGAGCGGCTGCTCGAGCGTGGCGCCTGCGCTGCACGCCCGCTCCACCGAGGCTTCGAGATCGTCCGTCACGAAGTCGAGATGCACGGGCGTCCAATGCCGCGAATACGATCTCCGCGGCGCGCCGTCGCGCCGGTACGCGGCGGAGCCCTCCTCCTTCGACAGCAGATAAACGCTGGACGTCCCGCCGAGGAGCTCCGCGCCGACGTCGCCGAAACGCCGCCCCACGCGCAGCCCGAGCGCGTTGGTGTAGAACGCGATGCCGGCCTCGAGATCGCGGACGTCGACGTTGATCAGTATGTCGGGGGCTCCCGCTTCACTGTTGCTCATCGATGACGCCTCTTTACGCTTTTTCTTGCCCGCAAACGCCGGTCGGCCGCGGTGACGGGGTGCCCCGGCCCCGAGGGCAGCGCGCCGCGGCTCCCGCCTCGGCGCGCGGAGGGGCTGAGTCTCCGCGATTGCGCGACGTCACGACAAACGCTTACGCCGCCGGCGGCGCGTTCGACGAGGCGACGCTCCCCGCCTGCTCCAGCGCGGAGATGAACTGCCGGCACCAGCTGTGGATGTCGTTTCTTTTCAGCACGTCGAACATCGCGGTATGCCGCTCGCGCCGCTCCTCGAGCGGCATGTCGATGGCTCTCTGCAGCCCTTCAGCCACGCCTTCCTTGTCGTACGGATTGATCAGCACGGCGCCGTCCCCCAGCTCTATCGCCGCTCCGCACAGCTTCGACAACACGAGCACGCCCGGATCGTCCGGGTTCTGGCTCGCGACATACTCCTTCGCGACGAGGTTCATGCCGTCCCGGATCGGCGTGACGAGCCCGACGCGCGCGAGCCTCAACAGCGACATCAGCGACCCTCGATCGTACGCGCGATTCAGGTAGCGGATCGGGACCCAGTCGATGTCGGCGAACCGGCCGTTGATGTTGCCGGCAGCCTGCTCGAGCTCGTGCCGGATCTCTTCGTAGGTTCTGACGTCGGGACGGGTCGGCGGCGCGATCTGCATGAAAACGACCTGGCCGCGCGTGGTCGGGTAATTCGCCAGCAGGCTCTCGTACGCGCGGAAGCGCAGCTCGAGACCCTTGCTGTAGTCGAGCCTGTCGACGCC
>JAFGNC010000500.1 GCA_016927175.1 Gammaproteobacteria bacterium
ACCCGGCGCACGCGCGCTTCGATGTGCTCCGTGATCATCGGTGATCGGCTGCAGATGCAGATCGACGGAAGCGCGGGCAGCACGGGATGTTGACCCGACGGGCCGCGTGCTTCATAAACGGGGTCCGCGCCGGCCCGGCCGTCGAAATCGAGTCGAACGTTGAGAACCGATAATCCGTCCGAGAATATGACCCTGGTTCGCCGCTTGCGCGTCGCCGCGCCGCTCGGAGCCGTTCTGCTCGCAATCTCCGCCGCCGAAGCGCAGAAAACGGCCGACATCGAACTCGAAAGCGTCGGGCGCGGCGCGCCTCTGTCCGTCGCGATTCCCCTCGAGGTCCCCGCCGACATCGCGGATTATGAGAATTATCCGCCTGCCGAGATCGACGGTTTACCCGAAAGACACTGGATGGTCGGCGCTCTCCGGATCGTGCGGGAGGGTCCCGACGGCGAGCCGGTCGAGAACCGCGTCGGCTCGGCCTGGAATGGCGCCCCGCCGCCCGGCATCGAGCCGCTCGACGTGGATCTGTTCACGACGAAGGACTTCTACCGCGACCGCGAGCTGTGGAGCGATCCGCGCTATTTCCGCTGCAACAGCAGCGCCGCAATCGAAGCGCAGTGGGCGAGCGGCGCGATCGGTGACGATCCGCCGCGCACGGCCGCGTGGGGACACTGCGACCGCGATTACCCGCGCGAGGCCATCGTCAGCCCCTACTCGTTCGACACGGCCGCGGCCCACTACGAAGCTCTTCTCGAGGAGACGCGCGGGCGGGGCGGACCGACCGAGCACACCTACGCGACCGTGCCCGCTGACTGGAACGGCCGCTACCGCTGGCCTCGAGGCGAGAACTGGTATGCCGAGCTGTTCTGGAATCAGATGCCGACGATCCTGTCGCTGCTGACGGAGGAGTATCGGACGCGCATGGTGCAGCAGGCGTATCACCAGGGGCACACGAACGCGCCGCAGTGGCCGGCGCAGTACTGCTGGCCGGAAGGCTTCATGCGGCGCTGGCACTATCACGGCGTCACGAACCAGCCGCACACGGTCCTGGTCACGCCGCAGCTCGTGCAGATCATGGCCGGCGACGCGGACAACTTCGTCACGAACATCCACGTCGGCCGCCGCTTCGACACGGACGGAGCCGTGCCCCGGCTCGGGGCGGACGTGCCGCGCTGGTACGGCGAGACGATCGGGTTCTGGGACGAGGACGTGCTGATCACGTGGACCTCCAACATCCGCGGCTGGAAAGTCCACGGCAACTTCGAGTTCTCCGACAAGCTGCAGACGATCGAGATCTACACGCCGAACCGCGACGCCGACGGGAACCTGGTCGGCCTGAACCACGAGGGGATCTTCTACGACCCCGAAGCGCTCGTGGAACCGATCCGGATCGTGCGCAATCTGGTCCGGATCAGCGGCTTCGAGGCCGGCGATCCGTACGAGTTCATCGAATGTCTGCCTACGATCTACCCGATCGACGGCTTCGCAACGCCCGTCTCCCCAGGCACCGTGATCGAGTACCAGGTGCCGGACATGTACGGCCGACCGTGGGCCGACGTCTGGGAGCAGTACCACGAGCAGGGCATGCAGCGCCCGCAGGACGAAGACATCTTCAGTTTCGAGTAGGATGCGACGCGTGGCACGCCGGCCGCCCAAAAAGAAGCTGCGCAGGCCTCGCAGCCCGGGGGATTACGAGGCCGAGCTCGTGCGCCTGTGCAAAGGCAACAGGCGCGAGGCAGAGCGGTTGATACAGGAGGAGCTGCGGCGTTCGCCGTCGATGTCGCGGCCCGGCGCCGCGCTCGCCGTCGTCACGCGGATCCGGCACGAGCAGGCGCCTGGTCTGCGGCCGCTTTAGATCGCGCGAACGGGGCTAGCGGCTCCTCGTCAGCCCCGCAGTCCGGCCCGCCGGCTCCGCGTCGGTTTCGCGGCCCGGCGCTGGCGGGTTCGCGGCCATCAGCGTCTCGAGCAGCTTCACGGTCGCGGGCCGCGGCTCGGCCTCCTGCCGCAGGAACGGCTCGTTGTAGTCGCCTCTGGCGAGGTCGACCGCGGTCCGGCCGTTCGCGTCCTTCGCATACAGATCCGCGCCGTGCTCGACGAGGAACTCGATCACCGGGTTCAGCCCCCGCATGGCGGCGCCGTGCAGAGCCGTGCGATGCGGCACGGCACGAGGGCTCGGCACCTGGCGGCCGCGATAGTCGTAGCTGAAATCTCTCAGACGCTGCTCGATCACGAGCAGGTGCGCCGCGGCCTCCCCTCTCGGCTCGGTCAGCATCCGCGCGTCGATGTCGGCTCCGGCGTCCACGAGCAGCTTCAGCGTCGCGAGCACTCCCTCCATCGTCCGGTTTCGCCCGCGCGTGACTCGCAGGCCGTACTCGACCCCGGCGGCCGCCATCAGCGGCGTCACGCCCTGGTTGCTCGGAAGATCGACGAGCGCGCCGTGCTGGAGCAGCAACTCGACGAACGGCGCGTCGCCGGCGCGGGCGGCCCGCAACAGCGGCGTCGCGCCCATCGACAGGATCGAGTCGCCGCCGCGGTCCTGCGGGACGTTCAGATACGGCGGCCGACGCTTCAGCTGGATGTTCGGATCGGCTCCCGCCTCGAGCAGCTTGCGCGCGACGTCGAGCGCCGTGTGGTCGTCCGTGCTCGGCAGCACGACCATCGCGCCGTTCCCCATGACCGGCAGCGTGCTCCGATCGGCCGCGAGATACAGCGGCGTGCGGCCGTACAGATCCCATTTGTCGACATCGGCGCCGGCGTCGATCAGATACGCGGCCAGGTCGAAGTGCAGGTTCAGCAGCGCCATGTTCAGCGGCGTGACGCGGTGCGGGTCGTGCAGGTCGATGTCCGCGCCGCCCTCCACGAGCCGCCTGGCGCACTCTATGCAGCCTTCCCGCGCCGCGTACAGCAGCGGCGTGAAGCCGCCCTGGTTCATGTCTTTCGGCCGCGGCTCCTTGATGACTTTGCGCGCCCACTGCCGGTGCGCGCCGCGAGCGTCCACGTCCGCACCCTGCTCGATCAGGAACGCGACCATGTCCGGCTGGCTCTGCGCGGCGGCCCACATCAGCGCGGTCTGCTCGCCCCACCGCTCGCGCGCGTCGACGGCCGCGCCCGCCTCGACCAGCAGCTTCGCGGCCTCGACGTCGCCGGTGCGCGCGACCGCCATCAACGGCGTCTCCCCCTCGGGATTCGCGGCGTTCGCGTCCGCGCCGGCTTCGAGCAGCGCCTCGACGATCGGCGTCGAGCCGATAATCGCGGCCTCCGACAGCGCGAACGCGCCGAACTCGTTCTTCGCGTCGACGTCCGCGCCGGCCTCGATCAGGCTTCGCGCCAGCTCGACGTCGCCGTGATGCGCCGCCCACATCAGTGCCGTCGAACCGTCCGCTGCGCGCGCGTCGACGTCGGCGCCTTCGCGCAGAGCGGCGAGCGCGGCCGCGCGATCCCCGGATTCCGCGGCGGCGATCAGCGGATCCTCGGCCGCCCCGACGCCCGCGGCGAGCGACGCGGCGAGCCCGACGACGGCGAGGCTGGCGATCTTCCGGCGAACGAGCCGAAGCTTCATGGTCAGACCTCCGCCAGCAGCCCGCCGCTGTCGCCGATCGATTCCACCGGAATCTGCGTGCGCTCGAGCAGCGTCAGCACCAGATCCGAGAAGCGCGAATCCGGCGGGTAATGCAGATGCTGCCCGCCCTTGATCCGGCCGTGTGCGCGCCCGAGGATCGCCGACGGCAGCGGGTTGTTGTTGTGCAGGTTGCTGTCGCTCATGTTGCTGCCGAACAGAATCATCGAATGGTCGAGCACCGAGCCGTCTCCTTCCTGCGTGTTCGCGAGCCGCTCGACGAAAGCCGCGAACAGTTTCGTGTGGTAGGTCTGGATCACGGCGAGCCTGTCGAGCTTCGCCTGATCGTTACCGTGATGCGACAGCGGATGGAACGCTTCCGAGATGCCGATGTTGTTGTACGTGCGCATGCTCGCTTCGCGATCCATCGAGAACGTGATGATGCGCGTCAGGTCCGCCTGGAACGCGAGCGCCATCAGGTCGAACATCAGCTTGAAGTGCGCGTCGAGATCGTTCGGCACGCCGACCGGCGCGTCCGGAATCTCGAGCGCGGACGTGTCCTGCGACTCGCTCATCTGCACGCGGCGCTCGATCTCGCGCACGGAGTCGAGGTAGACGTCCACGGCCGCTTTGTCGCTCGGGCCGAGCCTCGCCTGCAGCCGCCCGGCCTGTTCCATGACGCGGTCCAGGATGCTGCCCGTCTCGCGCTGGATGGCCTGCCGCTCCTCCTCCGTGTCGCCCTGCCCGAACAGCCGATAGAACACGGCGCGCGGATTGACCTCCTGAGGCAGGGACTGCGTCGGCGTGCGCCATGACAGCTGCGCGCCCCTCTGCGCCGTCGTCAGCTCGAGCGACGGCAGGCGCGTGTCCTGGCCGATGTGCCGCGCCGCGAGCTGGTCCGCCGTGACGCCGGCGTCCGGCCCGATGACTCCGGCATCTTTCGGCGACACGCAGCTGAGCCACGTGCGTTCGATGAACTCGTGCGGCTCCGGGCTCTCGGCAGGCTTGTTCCGCAGCCCCGACACGATCGTCAGATGCTCCCGGAACGGCGCCAGCGGCTCGAGGATCGGCGTCATCTCGAAATCCTTGCCGGACTGCGCGGGCGACCATTTATCCATCACGGCGCCGTGCGGGAAGCCTACGAATGCGAGGCGGTGCGGTGCCTTGCCCGCCGCCGTATCGGCCCACGCGACGCCCGCCGGATTCATCGAGTCGAGCAGCGGCAGCGCGATCGCCGCACCGGCACCGCGCAGCACCGTCCGGCGCGAAAGATGCTTCTTCGTGATGTACATACCCTTCCCCTCGCCTGACTTCCGTCGGCCCGATCCCGAGCCGTGCAATTTTCGATCCTGTGACAAAACCCTGCCGATCGTCCTCGACCTACTCGACGTTCTGCGCCGTGACGGTGCCCGCCGGCACCTCCGGCGCGCGCCGCAGCCGAAACGGCTCGCTCTTTACGATCTGCCAGACGATCGACGAAATCCGATAATCGTCCTCCGCCGCCTCCCGCACGATCCTGCGAACCGCCGGCATGTCCCGGTAGTCGATCGTGCGCCCGAGCGCGTACATCAGCAGGCGCTCGGTGAAGGTCTGCACGAACTGCTCGGGCCGGCGCATCAGCGCCTCGCGCAGATCGTCCGGGCTCTCGACCGGCGTGCCGTCCGGCAGCTCCGCAGCCGCATCGATGACGGTGCCGGCGTGACGGTCCTTTTCCCGCCAGACGCCGACGGCGTCGAAATTCTCGAGCGCGAAGCCGAGCGGATCCATGACACCGTGGCAGCCGTTGCAGGCCGGGTTCGCACGGTGGTCCGTCAGAATCTCGCGGACCGTACGGGCCTTCTCCGTGCCGATCTCGTTCTCCGGGAACGCTTCGACGTTCGGCGGCGGTGCCGCCGGCGGCGTGCCGCTGATGTGCTCCAGAATGAACGCGCCGCGCAGAACCGGCGACGTGCGATTCGGATACGCCGCGGCCATCAGCACCGCGCCCTTGCCGAGCAGCCCCCAGCGCGAGGAATCCTCGAGCTCGACGCGGCGGAAACGGTCGCCCTTGACGTCCCGGATGCCGTACAGCAGCGCCACACGCTCGTTGACGTAGGTGTGCTTCGCCGTCATGAAGTCGAGGACGCTGCGGTCCTCGTCGAACAGGCTCTTCGCGAACAGCGTCAGCTCCGTCAGGTAATCTTCGCGCGGGTCGCCGGAGCCGGACGCATACGGGAAGATCTCCCGATCCGGATCGACTTCCTCGAGGCGCTTGATGTCGAGCCACTGGTGGACGAAATTCGCCGCCAGCGTCTCCGCGCGGGGATCGCGGAGCATCCGCTCGACCTGCCGGCGAAGCGTCTCGTCGTCGCTGAGCTCGCCGCGCATGGCGAGCTCGAGCAGCTCCCTGTCCGGAATCGAGTTCCACAGGAAGAAGGACAGCTTCGAAGCCAGCGTGACGTCGTCGATCGTGTACGTCTCGCCCGGCTGCACGCCTTGCGGGACCGGCTCGACGCGGTACAGGAAATCGGGGCTCGCGAGAATTCCGGTGACCGCGCTGCGAATGCCTTCCTCGAAACCGCCGATCTCGACGCCGTCGCGGTAGTAGTCGAGCAGCACGGCCAGATCGTCTTCCGCGATGGGCCGGCGGTATGCGCGTGTCGCGAGCGACGTGATGATCTCCTCCGCACACAGCTGCTCGTCGGCGCCCTCGGACGGATGGCACGAGAAAATCCGCTCCCGGCTCGGCGTCGGGCTCAGACCCGATGCGTTGAACGGCCCGCTGATCTCGAACGAGCTGACGCGGTAGACGCGGTCCTGCCCGCCGCCCGGCACGAACATCTCGATCTGATCATCGGACTCGGCGAACGACCTGCGTCGGAACGTGACGCCGACCTCGTGCGGACCCGCCGTCGCCTCGAACCGGATGTTCTTCAGGCGCGCGTTGATCTTCTCCATGACGCCGTCCTGGACCTGATCGTACAGACGCATGTCCTCCTCGCCGCCGAGAACCGTCTCGTAGACCAGCTTCCCGTCCAGGGTCACGATCACGTTGTTCTCGAACTCCATGTCGTTGCCCCAGATGTGGGTCGCCATGTCAGCGATGTTGATCACGTACTCGCCGTCGGACGGGAAGAAGTGCTCGACGAGCATGCCGCCGCGCGTGCCGAGCGGCAGGCC
>JAFGNC010000009.1 GCA_016927175.1 Gammaproteobacteria bacterium
AGGGCGCAGGACCTCGACAACCATGTCGGTAAGACTCTGCGGATCCGCGACGACGGCGGCGCGCCCGCGGACAACCCGTTCGTCGGCCGAGCCGACGCGAAGCCCGAGATCTTCACGTACGGCCATCGCAACGGCTACGGGCTCACGTTTCATCCAGAGACGGGCGAGCTGTGGCAGGCGGAGATCGGCCCGATGGGCGGCGACGAGGTCAACATTCTCCTCCCCGGCCACAACTACGGCTGGCCGCTGGTCTCTACAGGACGTAACTACACAGGCTCGCTGGTCTCGGACGAACCGTGGGCGCGGCCCGGTATGGACAATCCGCGCATCCACTGGGTGCCGTCGATCAGCCCGTCGAGCGTTCTGTTTTATACCGGCGGCAAGTTCCCGGAGTGGCGCAACAACCTGTTCGTCGGCGCACTGACGACGCGTCAGCTGCAGCGCATTGCGTTCAACCAGCCCTCGCAAGCCGAGCGGCGAGAAGGCCTGTTGACCGAGCTGGGGCTGCGGATCCGGGACGTTGCGCAGAGTCCGGACGGCTACATCTATGTCGCGACGGAGCGTACGTACCGCGGCTCGGCCGCGGACGGCGCGGTGCTGCGCATCGAGCCGGTTCCGGATTCGCCATAGCGCCTGAATTCCGGCGCGTCAGCGTCGCGGCTCCGGCTCCGGCTCCGGCTCCGGCTCCGGCTCCCGAGCCTCCGCGCCCGGCGGCCGCTCAGGAACCCCGGTGCTGCGCCCGGTTCCTCGCCTTCGAAAACCACGTGCAAGCAACCGACGCCGCTGACGCGTCGTTGTCCCGTGTGCGCGGCCGCCTACCCCGCCGTCGACCGCTTGAACTGCGGCCGGTCGCAGCAGCGCTCGAGCCATGCCTTCACGTTCGGATACGGGTCGAGCGCGATGCCCACCATGGTCCCGTACCAGACGACCGACGCGACGATCAGATCTGTCAGCGAGAACGCCTGACGTAGAATCCAGCGTGCGTCCGCAAGCCGGCCGTCGAGCACTGTCAGCAGCGCGTCGGTGTCCTGACGCGCGAGCTTCGCCTGTCCTTCGCTGCGCAGCTCCGGCTCGACGCGCTCGCTCGTCGCGTACGCGAGCCTCTGCACGGCACTGCCGAAACTGACGTAGCCCCACGTGGACCACGACAGCGCCTGGAGCCGCTCGGCCGCATCGCCCTTCGGCCACATCCCGCGCTCGACGCCGTAGCGGTCGCCGAGCCAGATCATGATCGCGAGCGCTTCGAACAGCGGCGTGCCGTCGACGACCAGCGTCGGGACCTTACCGTTCGGATTGATCTTCAGGAACTCCGGCTTGCGCTGGTCGCCCGCGGCGAGATCGAAGCGGACGCGCTCGTGCGGAACCTCGAGCTCGGCAAGCGCCCACGAGACGGGCGTCGCGCTCGACATCGGAGCTTCGTAGAACACGATCGACATGGCTGACTCCTTGACTATGTGTGTATCGGCTATTCGTGTCCGGTGATCTCGGCGATCTTGCCCGGCCCGGACTACAGTCTACCGGCGCATCGCGGACAGTTTCGGTCCGCAACTATCGCTACAATTCGGCCATGCTGGAGACATCCTCGCGGCTCCTGAGACTGCTGACCCTTCTTCAGACGAGGCGGTCCTGGAGCGGTGCCGCGCTCGCCGAGCGTCTGGACGTCACCGAGCGCACCGTGCGGCGCGACGTGGACCGGCTGCGGAACCTCGGTTACGTGATCGACGCTGCGTCCGGCACGAACGGCGGCTACCGGCTCGCGGCCGGCGCCGCGCTGCCGCCCCTGCTGCTCGCCGACGACGAAGCTCTCGCCGTCGCGATCGGCCTGCGCACGGCAGCAGGCGGCGGAGTGACCGGGATCGAGGAGGCCGCGCTGCGCGCCCTCGTGAAGCTCGAGCAGCTGCTGCCGCAGCGCCTGCGGCGCAGGCTCGCCGGGCTGCACACGTCGATCGTGCCGCTCGGCCCGAACGGCCCGACCGTCGACGCCGACCGCCTCGCGACGATCGCCGCCGCGTGCCGCGATCGCGACCGGCTGAAGTTCCGTTACGACGATCGCCGGCAGCAATCGAGCCGGCGGCGCGTCGAGCCGCAAGGTCTCGTGCACGCGAGCGGCCGCTGGTATCTCGTCGCGTGGGATCTCGACCGCGGCGACTGGAGGACCTTCCGCGTCGACCGGATAGGGAGGAGGATCGAAACCGGTCCTCGTTTCGCATCGCGCCAGGGCCCGGAAGGCGGCGACCTCGCCGCTTACGTCTCGCGTTCCGTATCGACGTCCGCCTATCCCGTGCAGGCGCGCGTCATTCTGCACGCACCGCGCGACGTGCTCGCCGCGCGGTTCTCTCCGCTCGCGGCCAGGCTGACCGCGCTCGACGGCGACCGCTGCGTGCTCGAAACGGGTGCACCGTCACTGCACGTGCTCGCCGTCTGGCTGTGCATGCTGGACGTCGGCTTCGACGTCGAGGCGCCCGCGGAGCTGTATGAATATCTGCGCGCCGTGCACGCGCGCCTCGGCAGCGTGCTGGCACGGCGGTAGCGGGCCGACGCGGGCACTCGCGCAGCGCACGTGCTCGTCGGGGCCGCGATTCCGCCGTGCGGCCGGAGCACATGCAGCGCAGCCGCGCCGGCGCCGCCGGTGCCGGTGCCGGTTACTCGGCTCCGCCATCCGCGTGCACCTGGCGCAGCGCGGGGTAGAACTGTATGAACGTCGCGTCGAGGTCGCCGTGCGCGGTGTGGCACTCGACGCAGCGGCTTCCCTGCGGCAGCGCGGCCGCCTGCTGCACGTCGCTGCCCGGAAACAGGAAGAAGGCCCGTTGCTCCTCGGGGAAGCGCTGCCGATCGATGACGTGAATCTCGCGCTGCAGCACGTCGCCCTGCACGAAGCCCTGCAGTGCAGGCTCTGGCTTCTGCTGCACCGCATAGAACGTCAACAGCAGCATCGTGCCGTCCGCGTAGCGGCCGGTGGCGAGAAAATGCTCGTAAGCGGCGGGCTCCATCTGCACGACGCCGATCGCGCCGGGGTTCTGCGGATCGAAAGGCTCTTCGCTGTAGTCGCTGCCGATGCCGGCGCCGAGCGCGACCCAGCGGTCCGCGTCGGCGGGAAAGATCAGCTCGCCGCCAGGCGAGTAACGCGCGGCGTCGACGCCGTTGGCGGCGCCGCCGCCCTGCGCGAACGTCGACTGAAGAACGGCCGCGCCCGCGGCGCCCGTCAGCGCTGCAATGAAGACCAGAGAGACGTTTCGTCGTCGCATCGCCCATTTCTCCGTCCCGCGGAAATCCCGACCATCGCTGCGAAGCGCCGATTCAGCATCCGAGCCGCGCCGGTTTTTCGTGAACCCGGCAGGCATTGACGCGTCAATCCGGCACGTACGCGATCAGCATGCTGCGGTAGGCGCCGTCGAGGAACGCCGACGGATCGCCGAACTCGGCTTCGAAGGGCGCAAGCGGGTTGCGCTCCACGACGTCTTCCGGCCCGAAGCCCATGTTCATGTAGCCGATCATCGTCTCGAACAGCTCCAGATAGATGTCGCGGTGGCGCGCGATATCGCTGCCCGTGATCGGCCGCCCGTGCGCAGGCACAACGCGCGTGTCGGCGTCGGCGAGCTCCGCAAGCCATTCGAGCGCGCGGACCCGCCCGCCGAACCAGGCGCCGTTGCGGTAATCGAGCAGCGGCCATCGCTCTGCGGAGACGACGCCGCCGGCGTGCAGGACGTTCGCCTGCGGGAAGTGAACGTACAAATCACCGTCCGTGTGCGCCTGCGGCAGGTAGCCGTAATCGATCCTGCTGCCGGCGAACTCGAGCGTGCCGTCGCCGCGCGTCGTTTCTTTCGGCCTCGCCGCCTCGGGCAGCGGTTCCCTGCGGCCCGCCGCCGAATAGGTCGCGTTGGCGAGATACATCCGCGTCTTCTCGTGCGCGAAGATCACGCCGCCGGCGCGGCCGACCGCCACGTTCGCTCCGGTCTGCTCCGCGTGCCAGTGCGTGTTGATCAGCGTATGGATCCGATCGTTGCCCGTCGCGCCGTAGACGGCGCCGAGCAACGCAGCGGCGTTCGCGGCGAGGCCGCCGTCGATCATCAGCGCGCCGTCGCGGCCCGGCATTGCGACGACGTTGCAGCCCGCGCCCTGCAGCAGCACGAGGCCGCCGAGATCGCTCGTCGTGATGTCCGGCGCAGCCGGCGCGGCCTGCTGGGCCCGGACCGGAGAAACCGGCAACAGCGCGCTGCCGAGCGAAGCCACGCCTGCGGCCGGAACGGCCGCGGCAGCCGCGCGCAGCAGGCTGCGGCGCGACAGCCGCTGCAGGTGAACGTCGTGTCGCTCGGCCACGCTATTCGCCGGTCGAATGCGTGTAGACGGGCTCATGAACCCGCGGCTCGCCCAGCGGCCAGATGTCCGCCCATACACCCTGGGGCGGACCGAGGACCGGCCACACCGGCTCCTGCTCCATCTCTTCGGTCGCGCCGAGCTCGCGCAGCAGCGCCGCCTCCTCTTCGAACAGCGGCGTCTGCAGCGCCATGAACGGCATGAAGCCGCG
>JAFGNC010000003.1 GCA_016927175.1 Gammaproteobacteria bacterium
CCAGTAAGCGCGGCTGCGAAACGGCGCGGTCTCGTCCTTCGGCACGGGAACGATGCCGCTGTGGTAGACGAGGGTCGCCTCGGCGCTGGTCGCGACGGCGCTCGCGATCGGGAACGTCGAGCCGTCCGGCAACGGCACGCGGACGACGGCAGCTTCGGCGGCGCCGGCCGCGGGCGCTTCGTCGGCATCGGCGCAGCCGACGACGCCCAGCACCGCGAGCGCGGCGAATCCGCTCGCGACGCTACGCACGGCTCAGCACCGGGTTCGTTTCGACGCGGACGCGGCGGTTCAGATGCTCGAGCGCATGGTGCGCCGAAGCGATCGCGCCTTCCTGCCAGCCGGGGTGGTAGCTCACCTGGTCGCCGATCAGGTAGTGCCTGCCCGCGGGCTCCTGCAGCGTTCTGAAGTAGCGCGCTCTCAGCTCGTCCGTCCAGCGCGCCGCGCAGCCGAGCATGTGGTTCATACGGTGCCACGGCACGCTGACGCCGTTCTCGATGTACTTGGGATAGCTCGGATGGATTTTCGCGCCCTGCCGGATCGCAGTCTCGATGCGCTCAGCCGGCGACATCCGCGCGAACTTCGTGCCGCCGTCGTCGCCGAAAGTGTACGCGCCGAGCAGGATGCCCTTCTTCGCAAAGATGCCGTGGCCCGGGTACCAGATCTGCGTAATGTCCTGCGACGTCCACGAGATGCCGGCGTAGATGCCCTCGTCTTCCCAGAAACGTCTGCTCGCCTGCAGGCCGATTTTGAACAGGCGCCCGCGCGGCAGGGCGTCGAGGGCGGCCGCGTAATCGGGCGGGAAGTTGTGATCGAGCCCCGCGAGGATGTGAGACGGAATACTGTTCAGGCAGTAGTCCGCCGCCAACCTCTTCAATGTGCCGTCGTGCGCATAAACGATCTCGACCGCGTTCTCGCGCAGCGACACGGCCCGGACCTGCGCGTTCGACACGACGCGCCGGCCGACCTTCGCCATGAAGCCCCTGACGATCATGTCCATGCCGCCGACCGGCTGCATCATCGGAGCTGCCTGATCTTCCTGCTCTCCCTGATGCATCGGTCCGCGCCAGAAACCCGCCTTCAGGATCTCGGCGAAGTCGAAGACGCCGTGTCCGATGGCCGGCACGACCATACCGCCGGCGGCGTGGCCGGCTCGCTCCGAGCCGCGGTAAGCGCCGTCCGGATCGAGATCGCCATATGCCCTCAGGAACTCGAGCAGCCGTTCGCCGTCGACGCCGTCCATCGTCTTGTCGAGATCGGACGCAGCCACGCACTTCGCCATGATCTCCGTCATGAAGCCGCGTGCGTCGGTTACATACCGGCGGTTGCGTACCGGCCTGCCGCCGAAAGCGCTCTCGTCGTGGACCCACGCGCTGCGGTTCTCGTTGACGAACACCTCGAGCTGAACGCCCAGCTCGCGAGCGTAGTGGAGCAGCCGATGGTGATTCGCCGGTATCCGCGCCGGGCCCGCGTTCATGTAGAGGTGCGGCTCGTCGTCGAACTCGCAGACCTGAGGGTTGCCGAGCTCGTCGATCCGGTCGCCGGCGCGAAGCGTCAGGTTGCGACCGCCTGCGCGGTGCGACGCCTCGAGCACGATGCAGTCGTAACCGGCGCGGTCGAGCTCGTATGCGGCGGTCAGTCCGCCTATACCGGCGCCGAGTATCACCACGCTCCGCCGATCGTCGGCGCCGAGCGGCTCGAGCTCCGTCAGCCGCCCTCTCGCTACGGCCGGCAGCAGACCGATGGCGAGCGCCGCGCGGTACACCGCGGCGGACCCGCCGAGCCGTCCGACCAGGTCGAGAAACCTTCTTCTCGTCAGGCGCCCTTCTCTGCTCGTCAAAGACTCGTCGTGCATCCTTCGCTCCATCGATGGTGAATCGAAAACCGGCCTTCGATCCGCTGCGCACCGAAGTGGGGCAGCTTGCTCCGTTTTGGATCGGCTCTCGAGACGCGTGCGGTTCGGGGTGTCGCAGCAGCACATGCAGCCGTATCGCTGCGTTGCCGCTTCTCGGGATTAAGTGAGATCATGGAAAACCACGTCTCGTTCGGGGGAGAACGACAGTGATCGGATCGCTGCGCACCGATGTCTTCGGCACCGCTGGCCGATTGCGCGCCGTTGTCCTTTGCACGAGCTCGACCGTTTGCCTTTCGCTTGCCGTAGGTTTCGCGACGGCCCGGCAGAGCTTCGCCGGATCGCTGCAACCGCTCGAGCGGCTCGTGTTCGAGCCGGTGCCGATGCCGGGCACGAGCGGCGACGCCGCGCTCGACTCCTCGTTCATCGAATCGATCGCCGCACGGCGCGGGCAGATCGACGCGGCGGGCACCGGCTCCGCAAACCCCAGGCCCGACGGCCCCGTCCGGTCTGGCGGACACCCACCGCTCGACGCTGCGGCAGCGGACGACTTCGACGGTCTGATGGCTCTCGGAACGCTTCAGCAGGAGCTCGAGCGTCATCACGAGGCTCTCGAGACCTTCTCTCGCGCACGTCACGTCGCTCGAGTCGAGACGGGCCTCTACTCGGACGAGCAGATTCACGTGGCGGAGCGCTCGGCGCGCAGCCTCGCGGCGATCGGCCTGACGGACGAGGCCGACGATGCCTACGAAGACCTCGTTCGGCTGCACAGGCGGCGCCACGGGTCCGACAGTCTCGAGATCGTTGCGGCGTTGGCGGACCTCGCAGAGTGGAAGCTGAGCCGCTTCCACCGGGATCTCCGCGGCGGCAACACACTCCCTGCTCCGGCGGCGTCCAGCGCCCTCTCCTCCGGTGCTGCGAGCGAGCGCGAGTCGCGCCGGCGCGCATTCGCCTCGCTGGGCGACGCGCAGGCGTCGTATCTCGAAGCGATCGATCTGCTCGTCGACAACGAGCGCTACGCCGACGACCGGCTGCTGCGGCTCGAGGAAGGGCTCGTCGAGACGTTCTTTCTCGAGGCCTACCGAGACAACCTGATCGAAGACCCTGTGAACTACATGCCGTCCCGGCGGCTCGCGTTCGACTCCATGGAGCGCAAACCCGGCATCGAGGAGCATTCGCGCTACTTTCGCCACGGCGAGGACGCTTATATCCGGATGCTGAGCTACCTGAAGCTCGACCCGAGCGCCACCGTCGAGCAGTTCAGCGCGCGCCTCGTCGGTCTCGGCGACTGGTACATGCTCTTCGGGTTCGGCTCCGCGGCTCTCGAGAAGTACCGGCAGGCATACGACCTGCTGACGTCGAGCGGCGCGCCGGAAGCGGCAGTCGCGAAGCTGTTCGAGCCGGAGGTTCCCGTTCAGCTGCCCACGTTCACGCCGACACCGCATTCCCCCGCGATGTTCGGCGCCGCCGAATTCGCCGGCGAGGCGCCCGCCGGCGTCGGCTACGTGGACCTGAAGTTCACGTTGAACGCGCGCGGAAGGGCCACGGCGATCGACCCGCTCGGGGAGTCCCCGGACACGCCCGCCGGGATACGCGACCGTCTGATCTGGATGGTGCGCGATGCGCAGTTCCGGCCGCCGTTCCAGGGCGGCGTACCGGTCGAGCGCGCGGAGATCAGGGCACGCTACTACTACCGTTACCCGTCCGGCGCGCCGCGATGATCCGCGATTCCGCAACAGTGCTTGTGCGCTCATGCGGACCTAGAAACTCGCGTTGAGCCGCAGATAGTAGAAGCGGCCCTCCCAGTTGACGGCGGTGCCGGAGGAATACAGCCGCCCGCAGCAATAATCGCCGATGGCGTCCTTTTCCGGGTACTCGTCGAAGAGATTGCGTCCGCCGAGGACGACGCTGAGCGCGTCGTTGACGTGGTACCCCGCTTCGAGATCGAAGAGCACGATCGGGTCGAACTCCTGGATCGTCAACGGTGTGCCGGCATTGGAGTTCGAGTAGGACCCGTAGTAGCTCGCGCGGCCGATCAGCGTCATCTTTCCGAAGTCGTGCCGAGCCGTGAAAATGCCCCTCCAGCTCGGGTCGTCGTTCTCGAAGTCGTACTGGTCCTCCGCGTTCAGGAATCCGCTTGGATCGCTGTCGAACTCGGTTTCGTTCCAGTTCAGCGATGCCGTCAACAGGGTCGTCGACCCGTTGCTCCAGTTCCTTGGGAACGTCGCGACGACGTCCACGCCGCTCGTGGTCGTGTCGAACGCGTTCGTGAAATAGAAGACGCCGCCGATCGTCTCTGCGCCCACCACGTTGCCCGCCTGCAGCGCGAGGTAGTTGTCGTAAGCATCTCCGGACGCAGGATCCGTGGACACGTCGAGCGTCGAGACGGCGTGGACCCGATCGGCTACGTCTATGCGGTAGTAGTCGATCGTCAGGCTCAGAGCATCGAAGCTTGCGGTGAATCCGAGCGTATAGTTGTCGGATGTCTCCGGCTTCAGCGGGTTCGCGCCGAGCGCCTGGGCCACGGGCCCCCCGGCGGGAAAGAGGCCGGTCGCCACCGGAAAGCCGTTCGGCAGTCTCGTCGACACGTTCGTCGTACCCTGCTGCCCGGGCGTCGGCGCCCGGAACCCCGTGCCGGCCGAGGCGCGAACCCCGAGCGTATCGGTGATGCGGTACATCAGCGCCAGCTTCCCGACCGTTTCCGTGCCGAAGTCGGAATAGTCCTCGTAACGCAGCGCCCCCTGCAGGAACAGCGAGTCCGTAACGTCGGCGCTGAGATCCACGTACATTGCGTACGAGTCGCGCTCGTAGCTGTCGGAGAACTCCGGCGAGTATCCGGGAAAACCGTTCGCCCCGACGCCGACGGCCGTGTAGACGGGGTCATTCGAATCCGCGCAGTCGAGGGTCGAGCCGCCGGCGATCACGTCGGCGCCGGCCGCAGTCGGTGTGCCGTCGTCGTCACAGAAGCCCCAGGGATCGGACAGCGCATAGGGCCCTGCCTGATACGACGACAACTCGCCGCCGACGATGTCGTAGGTCTCCTCCATGTAGGTCGCGCCGAACGCGAGCAGCAGCGGGCTCGCGAGCCCCGTTTCGAACTCCGTAGTGAAGTCGGCCTGCAGCTGCCGCTCGGTGTTGACGAGATCGCCCGGGCGAAACTCCGTCGGCGAGTCCGGACCGAGCGACGGATTGATCGTCTCCTTCAGCGTATAGTCGATCTCGCTCTCGCCGTGCCGCGCGCTCAAGTCGTACGTCATGCCGTTCGCCCGGCTTCCTCTGAGGCCCGCGACGAGTGACTGATCCAGGACCTCTCCGAAGAAGCGAGGCGTGAAACCGCCCGGATGCAGCTCCAGCGGCGAGTAAATCGAACCATCCGGCTCTCGCAGATCCTCTATCGTTCCGTTGTTCGGATAGCGGTAGAAGAAGGCGCCGTCGGCCTCGCTTTCCGAGTAGTTGCCGAAAGCGTAAAACTCGGCGTTGGCGCCTATGGGCTTTCCGGAGTTGAAGAAGAGCCGCCGACCCTCCACATTCGGAGCGCCCCAGGGCTGGACGACGCTGCCCATTGCGGCCACCGCGCTGATGAATTGCGGGTCCTCGACGTACGCCGCATAAGCGGCCGTCGGGTCGTAGACGGGATTGCTCTGGTCGAGACAGAACCAGGGCTCGCAGTACTGCTCCGCGCGGATGGTCGGATCGGCGTCGACCCACTCACCGGAGAGACTGAAGAAGCCGTCTCTGCCGAGCGAGAAGCCGGCGTTGCCCTGAAGCGTGACCCGAGAGCCGTCGCCCGCCGAGTACTCGCCCATGTCGACCGACAGGCTGGCGCCGTCGGCGTCGTCCTTCAGGATGAAGTTGATCACACCCGCGATCGCGTCCGAGCCGTACTGCGCGGCGGCGCCGTCGCGGAGCACTTCGACGTTCTTCAGTGCGGCGGTCGGTATCGTCGCGACGTCGGGGCCCTGCGTCCCGGAGCCGCCGACCTGCACGAGTGCCGCCCGGTGCCGGCGCTTCGAATTGACCAGCACCAGAGTCTTGTCGGTCGGCATGCCGCGCAGCTCTGCCGGCCGGATGAACGTACCCCCGTCGCTGATCGGATTGCGCGAGACGTTGTAGGACGGAACGAGTGTCTGCAGCACATTGTTGGTGTCGGCGAAAGCGACGGACTCGATTTCTTCCGCCGTGAATACATCCACCGGCACCGGTGAGTCGGCCAGCGTGCGCGGGCGCCCCCTCGATCCCGTCACGACGATCTCTTCGAGCGACGGCGCCGCTTCGCCGGCACTCTGCTGCTGGGCGAGGACCGCCGGGCTCAGCCCGATCGTCACGATCGAGCCGACGGCCACCGAAAGCGTCTTCTTCATTCCAACCGAATAGAGCGTATCAATCATTCTTGTTCTCCCTAACCGCGAGCTATTGCGAACGAATCTGCGCGACATGCTTTGGATGGCTCGTTGCCACACGCACTGCGGCTGGCTGGCCATCGCGGTGACTCGGCGGATAGGGGGACACGCACGCGAAAGTAGTGAAGGCCTGCGCACTTCGAGGCCGAGGGCAGGCATAGGGACGAGTCGAGATTCACCATGTCGTCCTCCTTGGACGCTCCGTTGTGGAATACGCTGATTCCGTCCCGGGCCGACCCGCACGCGGTATGTGACTTGACGGCGGCTTATGGTCTGCCTGGTGCGGCTGACCTTCGTTGGTCGGGGTGAAGCTTCGTCGGTGAATCTCCCGATGGCCCTTCTGCAACCCGCGTGCCAGGAGCGCAACGGGAGGACCGAAGCGGCTCAAGAGACTGATCCGGCTGGCGCATTTACGTCTGCCGAGCGCGGGCGGCCCGCGCTCTGCCGACGCGGCGATGCACTACCGCAGAGCCGTCGCGAGCGCTGCCGCTTCGCGATGGAGCAAACGTTCGCGTTCGCCCCGACGCGTGCCGGGCGCCATCACGCGGCCCGGCGGTTCGGCTCGTGAGCCGGGGCGCGCGAGAGACGTTGAGGTGAAATGAGCGAGCGAGTCCTTCAGGGCGCGTCTTCGGACGACGTGCGAAAACGGCTCTCGAACTCCTCGAGCGTAGCGGGCCAGTTCTCGTGCAGAAGGCGTGACAGCGAGCGATCGCGCAGCAGCCGCCCGCCCGTCTGACACGAAGCGCAGTAGTTGACCTCGCGCTCCCCGACGACGATGCGCTGCACCGGCGCGCCGCACGCCGGGCACGGCTTGCCGTAGCGGCCGTGCACGGCCATGGCCGGATGGAACGCCGTCACCTTTTCCGGAAAGCCGTCGCCCGTCTCGGCCTTCAGGCGCTCGACCCACTCCGTCAGCGAGCGGCGCATCGCATCGTGCAGCCGAACCGTCTCCTCGTCCGTCAGGTCGCGCGTGCGCTTGAAAGGCGACAGGCGCGCGGCATGAAGAATCTCGTCCGAATGAGCGTTGCCGATACCGCTCAGGATGCGCGGGTCGGTCAGCGCGCGCTTCAGCGTATGGTTCTCGCGGACGAGCGCTTCGCGGAAGCCGTCGAGATCCGCGTCGAGCGGCTCGAGGCCGCCCGGATCGAGTGCGGCCAGCGCCGCCTCTCCTCGCACGGCGTGCAGCGAGGCCCGCTTGTGCGTGCTCGCCTCGGTCAGCAGCAGCGTACCGGTCTCGAAGTCGAACGCGCCGTGCGCGCCTCGCTTCGGCACCGGCGCGCCGGGCGGCTTCCAGCGGAGCCGCCCGGCGATCATTAGATGAAGCACGAGAAACAGATCGTCCTCGAGCCCGAGCACGATGCGCTTGCCGAGCCGCCGCAGCGCGACGACCCGTTTGCCTTCCGCGGCGCTGAGCGGCGGGTCGTAGGTGCGCAGCAGCGAAGGCGATCGAAGCCGGATCCGGTCGAGCGTCCGGCCGAGCACGCGCGGCTCGAGAGCCCCGATATAGGTCACGATCTCAGGCAGCTCGGGCACAGCCGACTCCTCGCCAACCACCCTCTTCCGGACTTCTTCGCGCGGGAACGCCTGGCCCGCGGGCGCTGCGGCACCGGTGCGGCCGAGCTTCGAAGCCCGCGGCGACGAGCACCGTTACTGTGCAAACAGCATCACCGATATTGTGCACCCGCACCATTTCAGTGCCGCCGCTCCGGCGCCGTTAGGTTGCTATCGCCATTGCGATATTAAGCGTTACTATCCGGCTCGTCCCGACGAGCCGCAGCGTGCAACGCGCCCGGCCGTCCGGAGAAAATCGATCAGTTAGGGGGGGCCGTGAAAAGAATCTTAACGCTCGGCGCACTGGCGTGCGCATGGCCGACTTTGGGTTTCGGCCAGGACTTCTCGGGCGGTGACACCGCCTGGCTGCTGACTTCCACCGCACTGGTTCTGTTCATGACGCTGCCGGGGCTCGCGCTGTTCTACGGCGGCCTCGTTCGAAGCCGCAACGTCCTGTCCGTGCTGATGCAGTGCTTCTCGATCTGCTGCGTCGTGTCGATCCTTTGGGTCGCGTTCGCCTACAGCCTGGTCTTCGGCGGCGAAAGCATCGGCGGCGTGATCGGAGGGCTCGCGAAAGCGGGCTTCCGCGGCGTCGAGCTCGACACGCTGAGCAACACGGTCCCCGAGACGGTGTTTGCGATGTTCCAGCTGACGTTCGCGATCATCACTCCGGCGCTGATCGTAGGCGGCTTCGCCGAGCGCATGCGCTTCTCGGCGATGCTGTGGTTCTCTGTCCTTTGGCTCGTCGTCGTCTACGTCCCGGTCGCGCACTGGGTCTGGGGCGGCGGCTGGCTCGGCGACATGGGTTTTCGCGACTTCGCGGGCGGCGCCGTCGTGCACGTTAACGCCGGCGTCGCGGCCCTCGTCGCCGCGATCGTGCTCGGCCGGCGCGAAGGCTTTCCGTCGACGCCGATGCCGCCGCACAACCTGACGATGACGGTGACCGGCGCGTCGATGCTGTGGGTCGGCTGGTTCGGCTTCAACGGCGGCAGCGCGCTCGCCGCCGACGGCGCTGCGGGCATGGCGATGCTGGTCACGCACGTCGCGGCCGCGGCGGGGTCGCTCGGCTGGATGGCGATGGAGTGGTGGAAGTTCCGCAAACCGAGCGTGCTCGGCATCGTGACCGGCATGGTCGCGGGGCTCGGCACGATCACGCCCGCGTCGGGATTCGTCGGGCCTTTCGGCGGGCTCGTGATCGGCTTCGTCGCCGGCGTCGCCTGCTTCTTCGCGACGCAGTTCATCAAGCGCACGCTGAAGATCGACGACTCGCTCGACGTCTTCCCGGTGCACGGCGTCGGCGGCTTTCTCGGCCTGCTGCTGACCGCGATCTTCTCCTCGACCGCGCTCGACGGCCTCGGGCTCTCCGAGGGCGTCAGCGTCGGCGGCCAGTTCGTCACGCAGCTGATCGGCGCCGTCGCGATCGCCGCGTGGTGCGGCATCGCGACGTTCGTGATTCTGAAGCTCGTCGACGCCACGCTCGGGCTCCGCGTCACGCCCGAGCAGGAGACGCAGGGCCTCGACATCACGATGCACGAGGAGCGGGGCTACACGCTGTAGCCCCTCTGTTCGCCGGCGGTCCGCGAACGGACCGCCGGCAGTCCCGACCGGCGAGCCGACACCTGCGCCGCTGAACGGGTCCCGACGGCCCCTGCCCGCTCCCGGCGGTTCCATCGCCGCGGGCCGCGTGCGATCCTACGCGCACGGCGTTTCCGGGATGGTTTTTTCTCCCGGCGAACCGGGCAATCATCGCGATGGGGGAGCGGATGGCCGCGCAGACGAACGACTACGACGCGATCGTCGTGGGCTCCGGCATCTCGGGCGGTTGGGCGGCCAAGGAGCTGACCGAGAAGGGCCTGCGCGTTCTGGTGCTCGAGCGCGGCAAGAACATCGAGCACGTCAAGGACTACGTCAACGCCTTCAAAGGCCCGTGGGAGTATCCGCATCGCGGCGGCCGCACGTACGCGATGGAGGAGGCCTACCCCGTCCTGCGCCGCGACTACCCGCTGAACGAGAAGAACCTCGACTGGTGGGCGTCGGATCAGGACTCCCCGTACACCGAGATCAAGCGCTTCGACTGGTTCCGGGCTTATCAGGTCGGCGGGCGGTCGCTGCTGTGGGGACGGCAGAGCTACCGGCTCAGCGACTTCGATTTCGAGGCGAATGCGCGCGACGGCATCGCAGTCGACTGGCCGATCCGCTACGCCGACATCGCGCCGTGGTACGACTACGTCGAGCGGCACGCCGGCATCTCGGGCTCGCGCGAGTCGATGCCGCAGCTGCCGGACGGCGAGTTCCAGCCGGCGATGCCGCTGAACTGCGGCGAGGAGCGCGTCGCGGCGCGACTCGCGAACGCGTTCGACGGCCGCCGGCGCATGATCCCGGGGCGCGTCGCGAATCTGACGTCGCCCTTGCCCGGCCGCTCGCCCTGCCAGTACCGCAACGCGTGCTGGCTCGGCTGCCCTTACGGCGCTTATTTCAGCACGCAGTCTTCGACGCTGCCGGCAGCGGTGGCGACCGGCCGGCTGACGCTCGAGCCCTTCTCGATCGTGACCGAGGTGCTGTACGACCGCGACCGCCGCCGCGCGACCGGCGTGCGCGTGCTCGACGCCGTGACCGACCGCGTCACCGAATACTCCGCGCGCATCGTGTTCCTGTGCGCCTCGACGCTGAACACGGCGTGGCTGCTGATGAGCTCGGCGACGGACGTGTGGCCGGACGGCCTCGGCAGCAGCTCCGGCGAGCTCGGCCACAACCTGATGGACCATCACTTCAGAGTCGGCGCCGAGGGCACCCTCGACGGCCTCGAGGACCGCTACTACTACGGCCGACGGCCGAACGGCTTCTACATCCCGCGCTACAGGAACATCGCCGGCGACCGGCGCGACTACCTGCGCGGCTTCGGCTACCAGGGCAGCGCGAGCCGCGAAGGCTGGCAGCGCGCGATCCGCGAGCTCGGCGTCGGCGCAGACTTCAAGGACCGGATGGCCGAGCCCGGCAACTGGACGATCGGCGGAACCGCTTTCGGCGAGATGCTGCCGGATCATCGCAACCGCGTGACGCTCGACGAGACCCGCCGCGACAAGTGGGGCCTGCCCGTGCTCGCGATCGACTGCGAGGTGCGCGAGAACGAGCGGGCGATGCGACGCGACATGATGAACGACATGGCCGAGATCCTCGAAGCCGCCGGCGTCGCCAACGTCTCCACCTACGAGACGGACTACGCGCCCGGCATGGGTATCCACGAGATGGGCACGGCGCGCATGGGCCGCGATCCGCGCACGTCGGTGCTGAACGAGTGGAATCAGGTCTGGGACGCGCCGAACGTGTTCGTCACGGACGGTTCGTGCATGACGTCATCGGCATGCCAGAATCCTTCGCTGACGTACATGGCCCTGACGGCCCGGGCCGCCGACCATGCCGTCAGGGAGCTGAACCGCCGCAACCTATGACGGCAAAGGGCGTACCGAGAAGCGGAAAAGGGCCCTGACCCCTTTTCCGCTCAAAAAGGGGTCAGGGCCCTTTTTCGGTGAAAAAGGGGTCTGGGCCCTTTTCCTCATTCGCTTACAAGGAGAAGCTGAATTGCCGCACAAGCCGTCGCCGCAGGACCGCGGGAGGACACTGGCGTCCGGTCGGAGAACCGACCGCACGGAGCTTACGGCCTCGCATGCCCGCTCCGCCCCGGGCAGCGCCGCGCGGATCACGCGCCGCGAAGCGATCGAGCGCGTCAGCCTGCTGCTCGGCGGCGCGGCGCTCGTCGGGCAGAGCGCGCTGCTCGCGGGCTGCGCATCGCCCGCCGGGCCGCGTGCGGCAGAGCTCTCCGCGGGTAACGGCGCGCGAGAGCTTTTCACCGCCGAGGATGTCGCGCTGCTCGACGAAGTCGCGGACACGATCCTGCCGGATACGGCAACTCCCGGCGCGAAGGCGGCCGGCGTGGGTCCGTTCATCGCCGTCATGGTGACGGACGCGTACGATCCGGGCGAGCAGCGCGTCTTCATGGCCGGCCTGCGTACGCTCGACGCGCAGTGCCGCAAGATGCACGGCACCTCCTTCATGGCCGCGACGCCCGCACAGCGGCTCGCGCTGCTCGAGCGGCTCGACGCGGAGCAGGTCGAGCAGAGCCGCGCGCGCGCCGCCGACGAGCCGCCGCATTACTTCCGCATGATCAAGGAGCTCGCGCTGCTCGGCTACTTCACGTCTGAGATCGGCTACACGCAGGCGATGCGCTATCTCGAGGCGCCCGGCCGCTTCGACCCTTGCGTGCCATACGCGCCGGGCGACAAGGCATGGGCACCGCATGCGTGACGGCCGCGGCGGTCGAACCCGCCGCGCCACACCGCGCCGTGCCACGCCCCGCCGCGGCGCTCCGCCCGGTCGTAGCGCCACGCCCCGTCGCCGCGCGCGTCGCCGACGCGCAGCTTCGCTCCGCCGCCGCCACGCTTCGCTCCGCCGCCGCCGTGCTCTGCGTCGCCGCCGCGCAGCTCCGCTCCGCCGCCGCCGTGCTCCGTCCTGCCGCCGCAGCGCTGATCTTCGCCGCCGCGGCACTTTCCCCGACCGCGGCGCTCGCGCAGGCCGACGCCGACGCGGAGCGATGGCTGCCGCTCTTCAACGGCCGCGACCTCGAGGACTGGGTCGTCAAGATCCGTGGGTACGCGGCCGGCGATAATTTCGCCGACACGTTCCGTGTCGACGACGGCCTGCTGACGGTCGCGTACGACGGTTATGCCGATTTCGCCGACCGCTACGGCCACATCTTCTATAAGGCGCCGTTCTCCCACTACCGGCTGCGAGTCGAGTACCGCTTCGTCG
>JAFGNC010000501.1 GCA_016927175.1 Gammaproteobacteria bacterium
GCGGCCCGATCAGGCTGTGCGATGCCGGCCCGGGCGCCATGGCGGCTCATCGCCCGGCGGATCCTTCGCCGCACGGCCTGCAAGGCCATGACGGGCACGAGCCGACTTCCGTCTCGTTGCCCGACGGCGCGCACGATCACGATGACCCTTCCGCGAATCACCACGGCTGGGAGCGCTGCTCCCTCGGCGGGCTCGCTTCGCTCGCGGCCATCGCCGGCGACTGGCATTTCGCGCTGCCGCACGTGCGGCCGGCGCACGTCGCACCTTCCGACGGCGCGGCGGCAGACCGCCGAACCGTCTTCGCCTTCAGATCCCGCGCCCCTCCCCTCGCTCACGCCTGATCGTTCCGCTTTTCCGCATCGTCCGCTCACAACCTCGTGCGCGGCCGCAAGTCATGGCATCAGGAGTGAACAATGTTCAATCGGCTCAGCGACCCGGCGCGGCCCCGCGTCGGGCGCGCGCTCGCGCGCAGAACGTCACGCACGTTCGCACGTAAGACTTCACTGGCCGTCGCGATCGCGTCGGCCGCGACACTCGCCAACGCCCAGCAGAACCCGGAGCAGGACCGGCAGCAGGACGGGGGCGCCCCCGGCAGGACCGAGCAGCTCGTCGTGCTCGGCGAACGCGTCTACCCCGTCGTCGACACGGTGGCGCCGAGCACTCAGGAGGCCGTCGACACGGCGGAGCTCCTGAAGCAGCTGCCGGGCTCGAACCTGAACGCCAATGGCCTGCTGACAGGCATCGCCCAGTACAGGGGGCTCTACGGCGATCGCGTCGCCGTCAGCATCGACGGCCTTCGCACGCTGTCGGGCGGCCCGAACGGCATGGACGCGCCGCTCTCCTATGCTTCACCGCTGCTGCTCGAGCACCTGAGCCTCGAGCGCGGCATCGCGAGCGTGTCGAGCGCCACCGAGTCGATCGGCGGGCACATGAGCGTCGACTACGACCGCGGCCGGCACGCGGACACCTCGGCATTCGAAGTCGCCGGCAAGGCGCAGGGCCGCTACGCGAGCAACGGCAGCCTGAGCAGCACGGCGGCGCGCGTCGTCGCGGCGAACGATACGCACAAGCTCGCGTTCCTCGGTCAGGTCGACAGCGCCGGCGACGCCGACTTTCCAGGCGGCACGCTGCGGCCGACGCGGCTCGACCGCGAACGCTACGACCTGAGCTACTCGCACCGCGGCGACAACGTCGAGACGCTCGTCTTCGCGGGCCGACTCGACACGACGGACACCGGCACGCCTTCGCTGCCGATGGACATCGACTCCATCGAGACCGACCTCGCCGGCGTGCGTGTCGACGCCGATCTCGGCACGACGTCGCTCGATCTCGCTTTGGGCTACTCCGACGTCGCGCACGCGATGGACAACTACTCGTTGCGGACGCCGCCGGCGACGCCGCTCGGCTATCGCGAGACGCTCGCGGTCGCCGACGGTGTGAATTTCCGCCTCGGCGCCGTGACTCGGCTCGGCGGCGGCGAATGGCGTTACGGCGTCGACGGTCAGACGGCGGACCACACGGCGACGATCACGAACCCGAATGCCGCCGCCTTCCGGATCGACAACTTCAACCGCGTCGAGCGCGACGTGTTCGGCGCCTACGGGCAGTGGAACCGCTCGCAGGGCCGCTTCGACTACGAGGCCGGCATCCGCGTCAACCGCATGCGTGCGAGTTCCGGTGTGGTGTCCGCGTCGATCCCGGCGATGAATCCGATGATGCAGATGATGGGCATGAATGCCGCGCTGCTCGCCGCGCGATTCAACGAAAGCGACCTGTGCCGCTCGCTGACGAACGTCGACGCGGTCCTGAAGGTCGGCCGCGTGCTCGGCGACATGCGCAGCGTCTACGTCGAAGTCGCGCGCAAGACACGGGCGCCGTCTTACCAGGAGCTCTACCTGTGGCTGCCGCTCGAGTCTACCGGCGGGCTCGCCGACGGACGCAGCTACGTCGGCAATCCGGCACTCGTGTCGGAAGTGTCGCGGGAGATCAACATCGGGTCGAACTGGAGCTGGAACAAGGCCTGGTTCGCGCCGCAGATCTTCTACAAGGACATCACGAACTACATTCAGGGCGTGCCGACGGCCGACGCGACAGCGAACGCCGTCGCGATGATGATGACGGGCGCCGCTGCGCTCGAGTTCGCGAACACCGACGCGAAGATCTACGGCCTCGATGCGGCATGGGGCGTCTACCTGACCGAGTCCCTCGTGCTCGACGGCGTCGTGACGTGGGTGCGCGGCAGGAGGACGGATGTTGCCGACAACCTGTACCGGCTCGCGCCGCCGAACGGACGTATCGGCCTCAAGTACGAGGCGCAGAACTGGACGGCCGGCGTCGACGCGCTCGTCTACGCGCGGCAGGAGGACGTCGCATCCTACAACGGTGAGCGGCCGACGCCCGGCTACGGCATCGTCAATGCTGCGGCGCAGTGGCAGATCCGCCCGAGCCTGCGGCTGTCCGCGACGGTTGCGAACCTGTTCGACAAGCAGTACCGCGATCACGTGGACGGAATCAACCGCGTCATGATGGCGGACGTGCCGGTCGGCGAGCGGCTGTACGGGCTCGGCCGGAGCTTCAACGTCGGCGTCGAGTTCGCGTGGTAGCGACGGCCGATAATCGCTGAGCGGCGGCGGCCGAGAGGCGCAAGGCGGCACCCGAGAGGCGCAAGGCGGCGGCGGCGCCCGAGATTTGCGGAGCGGCGGCCCCCGAGAGGCGCAAGGCGGCGGCGCCCGCGGTAGCGCCGCCGCCGGGCGCGCGGCAGCGGCGGCCGCGGCGCGCGTGATAGCAAACGTCGCGGCGGATCGTCACGGCGCGATCATGCCGTTGCGGAGGTACGCCTCGTCGTACTGAAACACGACGTCGGGATCGACGAGCAGCGCGGTCTCGTCCTTGCCGCCGTAGTCGAGCCGCAGCAGCAGGTCCCTGATCAGATTCACGCGCGCCGCGCGCTTGTCGTCGGCGCGCACGACCGTCCACGGCGTCACGGCATTGTGCGTGCGCGCGAACATCGCGTTGCGCGCGAGGCTGTAGTCGTCCCAGCGCTCGAGCGCCGCGGCGTCGATCGGGCTTATCTTCCACTGCTTCAACGGATCCCGGCGGCGATCCTCGAGCCGGCGCCGCTGCTCGTCACGGCTGATATCGAGGTAGTACTTCAGCAGGCTGATCCCGGAGCGGACGAGCATGTGCTCGAAGCCGAGCACGGTCTCCATGAACTCCTCGTACTCCTCGTCCGAGCAGAAGCCCATGACGCGTTCGACGCCGGCGCGGTTGTACCAGCTGCGGTTGAACAGCACGAACTCCTGCGTAGACGGCAGATAGGGCACGTAGCGCTGAAAGTACCAGCTGCCCCGGTCGCGGTCGGACGGTCTCCCGAGCGCGACGACCCGCGTCTCGCGCGGGCTCAGGTGCCGAACGATGCGCTTGACGACGCCGTCCTTGCCGGCCGCATCGCGCCCTTCGATCAGCACGAGAATCCTGTCGTTGCAGCGAATGAAGTGCTTCTGCAGCTTGACGAGCTCGATGTGCAACGCGTGCAGAGCACGGCGATATTCCTTCCTGCCGAGCCCTTTGTCGCGAGCGGTCATGGATCGATTCCGGTCTCTCGCGGCACGGCCGCGCTAAGTCGATCGAGCGCGATGTACGGCACGCCGTTTCACTGCCCGTCAGCTCAGAACTCGACGGCCGCCGCGTCCGCCAGGATCAGGTCGCGATACACCGGCAGCGACCAGCCCTCGGCCTCGAGCGCTTCGAGGCGCGCTTCGACGCGCTCGACGTACCGGCTCCTGCTGCCGTACAGCTCGCGCAGCTTCCCGGCAGGGAACGGCTCCTGGCACCAGACCGCTGAAGTCGGAGTCGTCGGACGGCGCTCTGACCACGACGCGCGTGGTGTAGGGCCTGCCGTCGGCCGTGCCGGAGACGAAATATTCCCTGGTGTCGTAGTCGAAATCCTCGGGACCGAGTCCCGGCGCCTGCGAAGGGGCCGAGTCGAACATCGGCCCCGGGTCCGTGACCTCGGCGGAAAGCTCCGGCAGCGCAACGGCGGTCGGCTCCGACGGCAGATCGAGCTGTGCGCCGGCGCCGAAGCCGCCCGGCCCCCGCCCGGCAGGCCCGGGGCCGTTGGTGTCCCTCGGCGCGGTTCCCTGCTGGCGAGCCGTGGGGCTTCCCGCCGCCGGGGCCGCATCGGGCCCGCCGCCCTGCGGCTGAGCGAGCGCGGCGGCCGCGCCGATCGCGAGCGCGAGCCCGGCAACCAGCGCCGTCGCCGCGCCGGCCGGCCGGGCGAGCGGTACGCGTATCGCTTCCTTCCTCATCGAACTCCCCCTCGCATCAGCGGATGTCGGTCGCGCCGGAGTAGAGATCGTCGTTCGCGTTTTCGGCGCTTCTCGTTCTTCTACCGTATTCGCATCGACCCCACAACTCGGGCGCTGCGGGCGACCTCGAGCCTGCACTCGAACTTGCACTTGCGTGCGGCGGCGGTCAGCATTACGCGCCCATACAGGCGCCCCGCAGAGCGACCTTGCCAGAAACAGGCCGCCGGACGCGCGGCGTCCGACCGGACCGAAAGCTCGAGGGGATCCAATGCGCAACGCGTCCAGCGTGTTCATTCGTATGTTCGTTCCCGCGGCGATCTGGCTGCTGGCCGCATCCGCACCGCCGCTCGCCGTCGCGCAGCCTCCGCTGATCCAGCCGGCCGAGGACCAGGCCGCCGAGGCCGACAGCGCCGACGCGGAGGTCGAGGAGCTGATCCGCCTGCTCGAGGACGACGAAGCGCGCAACAGGCTGATCGAGCGGCTGCGAGCCGCCGAGGCCGAAGCCGCGGAACCGGCCGTGGAGGACGTGACGCTCGCCGAGCGGCTGGCCGCGTATACGCGCAGCGTCGCCGAAGGGGCGGCGGGCCTGCTGAACTCGATCACGAACCTGACAGACGAGGTCGTGGACATCATGACCGGCGCCACCGAGATCGATACGGACGCGCTGCAGCGCGTCGTGCTCGGCGTCGCGCTGGTCGTCGCCGCGACGTTCGCCGTCTACGTGCTGCTGCGTCTCGCGTTCCACTGGCTGCAGCGTGGCATCGCCGGCCGCGCGGAAGACGCCGATCTGGTCCGCCGTATCAAGATGAAGGGCGTCTCGAGCCTCATCGACGTCGCTACGGTGCTGCTCGCGTGGGGCACCGGCTACGGCGTCGCGCTGTACGTCGGGCAGACCGGCCGGATCGGCGTCGACCAGAGCCTGTTTCTGAATGCGTTCCTGATCGTCGAGCTGGTCAAGGCCGTGACGCGCGTCGTGCTGGCGCCGCGCTGGCCGGCGCTGCGGTTCGTGCCCGTGGACGACACGAACTCGGCGTACTGGTATTTCTGGCTGAGCCGCGAGATCAGCCTCGTCGGCTACGGCTTCATGTTCGTCGCGCCGCTGCTCGCGGCGGGCGTCTCCGCGACCTTCGCCGAGGCCGTGCGGATCATCGTGCTGTTCGCGGCGCTCGTGATTTTGATCGCGGTCATCCTGCAGAACCGCGACCGCGTGCGGGCGCTGCTGATGCGCCGCGCCGCGAACAGCCGCACCGAGACCGTCAGCCGGACGCTGGCGACGGTGGGCCGCCTGTGGCACATCGTCGCGATCCTGTACGCGATCGTCGTGTACGCACTGTGGCTCGCCGATCCGGACAACGCGCTGCGCTTCGTGCTGATGGCGACCGCGAAGACGGCCGCCGCGGTCGTGATCGGCCTCCTCGTCAACACGTTCATCGCGCGGCTCGCCTCGGGCGGCATGCGCCTTCCGGCCGACGTCAAGCAGAGGCTGCCTCTGCTGGAAGCACGTCTGAACGCGTTCGTGCCGGGCGTGCTCAGGGCCGTGCGCATCGTCGTGATGATCGCGGTCGCGATCACGATTCTGCAGGCCTGGAACGTCGTCGACTTCGCCGGCTGGGTGGCGAGCGAAACCGGGCAGAACATCACGGCATCGCTGATCTCGGCCGTGCTGATTCTGCTGATCGGCGGAGCGATATACCTCGTCGTGCAGTCGTGGATCGAGTACCGCCTGAGCCCGGGCTACGGCATCGCCGCGAGCGCGCGCGAGCGCACGCTGCTCGCGCTGTTCCGCAACGCGTTCACGATCGTGCTGGTCGTCGTCGTCGCGATGCTGGTGCTGTCCGAGCTCGGCGTCAACATCGGGCCGCTGCTCGCCGGCGCCGGCGTCGTCGGCCTCGCGGTCGGTTTCGGCGCGCAGAAGCTCGTGCAGGACGTCATCAACGGGGCGTTCATCCAGTTCGAGAACACGATGAACGAGGGCGACGTCGTGACGGCCGGCAGCATCACCGGCGTCGTCGAGCGATTGACGATTCGCTCGGTGTCGCTGCGAAGCCTCGACGGCACGTATCACGTGATTCCGTTCTCGTCCGTAGACACCGTGTCGAACTTCATGAAGCATTTCAGCTATCACCTCGCCGCGATCGGCGTCGCGTACCGGGAGGACATCCTCGAGGTCAAGGCGGCGATGGAGGAGGCGTTCGAGCTTCTCAAGCAGACCGACTTCGCCGCGGACATCCTCGACGCCTTCGAGATGCAGGGCATCGTCGAATTCGCCGACTCGGCCGTCGTCGTGCGCGGTCGGATCAAGACGTTGCCGGGCAAGCAGTGGGCGGTCGGCCGCGCCTACAACGAGTTCGTCAAGCAGGTCTTCGATGAGCGCGGCATCGAGATTCCGTTCCCGCACGTGACGCTTTACCTGGGCGAGGACAAGCAGGGTAAGGCGCCGCCGCTCCGCGTGCTGAGCGAAGACGCCCAGCCGGAAAAGGGGTCAGGGCGCTTTTCCGAGGAGAAGGAGTCGGCGCGCGAGCCTTCGGACGACAAGGCGGAAGATCAGGAATCCGAGGCGCCGGCCGGAACGGGAACGCGGTCCGCGTCATCCGGGAAAGATCGGTGACCCGACCGCAGTCGCCCCGAGGTCCCGTGGCCGCAGAACCCAGTTCTGCAAAATAAAGAGGCCCCCGTCTTCTGCCGACAAAGGCGCACCGGCCCTTCCCGCCGAAAAGGGCCGGGACAGGGGCCAAAAGGGCCCTGACCCCCTTTCCGTGGAAAAAGGGCCCTGACCCCTTTTCCGCCCAAAAAGGGCCCTGACCCCTTTTCCGTGCAAAAAGGGCCCTGACCCC
>JAFGNC010000502.1 GCA_016927175.1 Gammaproteobacteria bacterium
GCGGACGCGCGCCATGTCCTCGTCGAGCGCCTGGATTGGCCAATGGGGCGCCGTGTACGCGAGATAGCCGAAAAACGGCCGGTCGCTCGCGGCTGCGTCGTCGATGTAGCCGATCATGTGATCCGTGTACGCGACGGTCGAGTAGAAACCCTCGGGCAGGCTTCGAAGCTCGACACCGTCCTCCTGATAAGTCACCGGCGCGTCGGGTCCGTAGCTGATCATGTCGAAGTGGAAAGCGCCCGGCTGCAGCAGCACGAAGGAGCGCTCGAAGCCCCGATCGGCGGGCGTCTGGCCGGCCTGCTCGCCGAGATGCCACTTGCCGGCCATGTAGGTGTGATAGTCGAGCTCGCTCATACGCTCTGCGATCGAGGCGACTCGCTCGGTCAGGCGGTTCTGGTAGGCGGGGTTACCCTCGATGAACCGCCCCTGCGATCCGACGCCCGCGATGTGGTGGTCGGTGCCGGACATCAGCATCGCCCGCGTAGGCTGGCAGGCCACCAGGGCATAGAAGCTCGTGAATACGACGCCGGACGCGGCGAGCGAGTCGATGTTGGGCGTCTGGATCTCGCCGCCGAACAGGCCGAGGTCCTGATAGCCGAGATCGTCCGCGACGATCAGCAGGATGTTGGGCCGCGAGCCCGCCGCCAGCTGGCTCCATCCCTCCTCGGGCTGGAGCGCCGCCGACACGGCGACGATCGCGACCAACAGAGCAGACCGCGGAACGATCCTCGAGAGCGCCAGCGACCGTTTCGAGGCGGAGGAGTTACTCATGCTCCCGGAACGGACCTGAAGGGAGTGGGGTGGACGATGGGACTCGAACCCACGACGGCCGGATCCACAATCCGGGGCTCTACCAACTGAGCTACGTCCACCAGCGATGGTACTGCCTTCCGCGTTTTCCCTTCGACTGCCCTCTCGTTCGAGGGCTTGGCGCGCCCGGCAGGACTCGAACCTGCAACCCTCGGCTTAGCTTACCACTACTGCTTTCGCAGCCCACAGCCGGAGCGCCGGCCGAGGTTCGTGGTCTGGACTATCTCTTCACCCTCCCAGGTGCCGCACGTATAGTCTCTACGGATCCCCGCTCGGCGGCGCGCACATTCTAATATATGTGGCGCCGATCGTTCGCGGGTTTCCACGGGATTGCCATCGGCACGACCCGTTAAGGTTTCCCCGTTACAGTGCGGTCCACTTCGGCAGTTCTTCTTCCCGCCGAAGGCTCCCGATCGAAGGCCGATGCTCTGTCCGGTTGAGCTACGGGCGCCAGACCTGGCGCGTAGTGTACCCTGCGAAAGGTGGTCGGGGCAGAGGGATTTGAACCCCCGACCCTCTGCTCCCAAAGCAGATGCGCTACCAGACTGCGCCATGCCCCGACCGACAGCGCCATTTTACGGCAGGGGGCGGGCGGCGCACAGCCGCCTTGCCGGCACCCGCGCCGCCGTGCGAATACCGGCGGATCGGGGCATTTCGCATCTTGTCCGGATGAAGACCCCCCGGCCGGAAAGGGCGAGCCTGAATGCACGTGGACGCAGCCCGGCACCCGGGGCACCCGCAATACCAGCACCCGCCCCAGCTTGAGGCGGCATCAGGGCGCGTGCGAGAATCCGCGTCCCCCTTCCGCGGAGCTTTAGATGGCCGCAACGATCATCGACGGCAAAGCCGTCGCGCGCGACATCCGCAGCGAAGTCGCCGCCAAAATCAAGGAACGGACCGAGCACGGGCTGCGGCCGCCCGGGCTGGCGGTCGTGCTGGTCGGGCAGGACAGCGCCTCGCAGATCTACGTCCGCAACAAGCGCAAGGCCTGCGACGACGTCGGCATCAGGTCCTATTCCTACGACCTGCCCGAGGCGACGACCGAGCAGCAGCTGCTCGCGCTGGTGGACGAGCTGAACGGCAAGGAGGAGGTCGACGGCATCCTGGTGCAGTTCCCGCTGCCGGAGCACATCGACGAGACGAAGGTCATCGAGCAGATTTCGCCGAGCAAGGACGTCGACGGCTTCCATCCGTACACGGTCGGCCGGCTCGCGCAGCGGATTCCTATCCTGCGCCCGTGCACGCCGCACGGCGTCGTGATCCTGCTCGAGCGCCACGACGTCAACGTCAAAGGCCAGCACGTCGTGATCGTCGGCGCGTCGAACCTCGTCGGGCGCCCGCTCGCGCTCGAGATGCTGCTGCTCGGCGCGACGGTCACGGTCACGCACCGTTTCACCCGGGACCTCGAGTCGCACGTGCGCATGGCGGACGTGCTGTGCGTCGCCGCCGGCAAGCCGGGGCTCGTGCCGGGCGAATGGATCAAGCCGGGCGCCGTCGTGATCGACGTCGGCATCAATAAGCTGCCGGACGGCTCGATCGTCGGCGACGTGGGTTTCGAGCAGGCGAAGGAGCGGGCCAGCCTGATCACGCCGGTGCCGGGCGGGGTCGGCCCGATGACCGTCGCGACGCTGATGCAGAACACGCTGTTCGCGTCGGAGATGCGGACGCGGCAGATTTGACGCGCCGGCTCGCCGGGACGCTAACATTGTCGGCGTTGAATTGAGCCGATAGGGAGTCGAGACGATGCGCATGACGACCACCTCCGTCCTGCTGGCTCTGGCCCTCGGTCTGGCCGCGCCGCTGACGCAGGCCCAGCAGGTTCGGGTCACGACCAACGCCGGCAGCTTCGTCATCACGCTCGACCCGTCCCGCGCGCCGCTGACGGTCGAGCACTTCCTGCAGTACGTCGAGGAAGATCACTATGCCGGCACGATATTCCACCGCGTCGTGCCCGGCTTCGTCGCGCAGGGCGGCGGCTATACCGAGGACTACGAGCTGAAGCCCGCCGAGCGCACCGTGCCGAACGAGTCCGGCAACGGCCTCAGCAATCAGCGCGGCACCGTCGGCGTGGCGCGAACGGGCGACCCGCATTCCGGGTCGAGTCAGTTCTACATCAACCTCGCCGACAACCTGGAGCTGAATCCGCGCCCGACACGCTGGGGCTACGCCGTGTTCGGCACGGTCACGGAAGGCATGGAGGTCGTCGACGAGATCGGCCATCGTCCCACCGGAGCAGGCGGCCCTTTTCCGCGCGACGTGCCCGTCGATCCGGTCGTGATCGAGAGCGTCGAAGTCCTGCCTTAGCGGTCCCGCCGGAGCAGCTCGGGCCATGGCACTGCTCTTCACCTCGGACCTGCATCTCGAAGGCAGCCGGCCGGAGACGACGGAGCGCTTCGTCGAGTTCGTCCGCGAGCGGGCGCGTCACGCGGACGCGCTGTACATCCTCGGCGATCTGTTCGAGGCGTGGATCGGCGACGACGATACGGACCCGCGGCTGAAACCCGTCATCGAGGCGTTGAAATCGTTGCACAGGGCGGGCGTGCCGTGCGCGATCATGCACGGCAACCGCGATTTCCTGATCGGCCGGCGCTTTGCCGCGGCTACCGGCTGCCGGCTCCTCGGCGACTACGAGACGATCGACGCATTCGGCCAGCGCGTGCTGCTGACGCACGGCGACCTGCTGTGCACGGACGATTCGCGCTACCAGTCGCTGCGCGCGATGCTGCGCGACCCCGATTGGCAGCGCGACTTCCTCGGCAAGCCGCTCGGCGAGCGGCGCACCGTCGCCGAGGAGCTCCGCGGCGTGAGCCGCTCCGAAACCGCGTCGAAACCGGAAGACATCATGGACGTGAATCCGGCCGCCGTGGAGGCGGCGATGCGCCGATTCGACGTCAGGCATCTGCTGCACGGGCACACGCACCGCCCGGCCGTGCACGATCTGACGGTCGAGGGCGGCGCCGCCAAGCGTATCGTCCTCGGCGCGTGGCACCAGCAGGGCTGGTTCGTGCGCTGGGACGAGCACGGCTTCACCCTGGAAACCTGCTGACCCCGCCGAAAAGGACTCCGCCCTCGAAAGGGTGTCCGAAAAGGGGTTGTCCGAAAAGGGGTCAGGGCCCTTTTTCGCCTTAAAAGGGGTCAGGGCCCTTTTTGGCAATTAAAGGGCCCTGACCCCTTTTCTGGGAGAAAAGGGCCCTGACCCACTGCTGTCCCATAAACCATTAGATCAACCCGAGCTGCGGATGGGGAGTGGCGCGGTCAGGCACGGGCGGCGGTCCGCATAGGA
>JAFGNC010000503.1 GCA_016927175.1 Gammaproteobacteria bacterium
GATAAACCGGCGCGACCTTGACGATCGGCAGGTATTCGCCGTCGCTCACGCCGAAGCCTACGCCGCCGATGTCGAGCCCGCCGCTCAAGGTCGGCGAGGACATGGACACCGCCAGCGAGTTGCTGAAGTTGTCCATGTTGTTGTTCTGGGGGGTCTCCGGCTGCTTCTCCGGCTCGGGCGGCTTCTCCGGCTTCTCCTTCTTCGTCTCGACGACGTTCTCCCGCTCTACGCGGACGAAATCGACGATCCGGGCGTTCTTGTCGTCCGCCAGCTCGCCGCGGCCGCTGGCGATCAGAAGCTGCATGACGAACAGCAGGCCGAACGTGACGGCCGCACCTATTCCAATCGCAACGCCATATCGGGCAATCATGTCGGTATCCCCTCGCGCAAGAGCTCTAACCTTTGTTTACCTTGGCTGCCAGGGTAAGTCAACCGAGGCTGATGCTCGGCAGGCATACCCAGTCGGCGGCACCAACGGCTCCGTCCTACTCCTCGCCCGCCGCGATCGTCACGTCGTTGACCCCCGCCTGCTTGGCGGCGTCCATGACCTGAATCAGCGCCTGGTTCGAGGCCTCGTTGTCCGCCTGGACCACCACGCCGCTCTCCGGATTCTCCGCATGCAGACGCTCGATCTCCGCGCGGACCGCTGCGGGATCGACCGTCTCTCCGTCTATCCAGATCTCGTTCGACGGCGTGATCGCGATGAAGATCGTCGCAGCTTCCGGGGTGATGGCCGTCGTCGCTTCCGGCCTTTCGACCTCGACGCCGGGCTCACGGACGAACACGGCCGTGACGATGAAGAAGATCAGCATGATGAACACGACGTCCAGCATCGGTGTCAGGTTGATCTCGCTCTCTTCGCTGTCTTCGAGCAGCGCGTCGTTCGAGTCCTGCATAAGGCTCTCCTGGTTGACCGATCGCCTGGCTCAGGCGCCCTCGGCGATGGAAATGTTGTAGACGTTCGCCTGGCGCGAAGCGTCCATCACTGCGACCAGCGTGCGGGTGTTCGAGTTCGGCGCCGTCTGGATCACGACCGGCCGCTCCGGATCCTCCGCGTGCATCCGTTCGATGTTCGCGCGCACGGCGCGCGTGTCGACGACGCGACCGTCGATCCAGATGTCGTTGTTGTTGTCGATGATGACCAGGATCGCGCCTCGCTCCTGAACGACCTGAGTCTGGTCCTGATCCGGCCGATTGACGTCGATGCCGGTCTCGCGGATGAACGTCGCGGTGACGATGAAGAAGATCAGCATGATGAACACGACGTCCAGCATCGGCGTCAGGTTGATCTCGTTCTCGTCCTCGGCCGTCGTCACGTTGGCAATGTGCTTGCGCATGACCGTTTCCCTCAGTGATCCATCGTCAGTTCGTCTTCGAGGATACCGATGCGCCGCTTCGCGGTTCGCGTCAGGATCGTCACCAGGAAGACGCCGGACAGCGCGCCGACCATGCCTGCCATCGTCGGGATCGTCGCCATCGATACGCCGGCCGCCATCGAACGGGCGTTGCCGGCGCCCGATACGGCCATTGCGTGGAATACCGTGATCATGCCGGTCACCGTGCCGAGCAGCCCTAGGAGCGGGCAAAGCGCCACCAGCGTCTGGATCATCGGGATACTTTGATTCGCGGCCATTTTCGCTCTCGAGATGATCGCAGCGCGAACCTGATGAGCGTGCCACGAACGACGCTCGGCCCGGGCTTCCCACGCCTCGAACGAGTCGCGGATGATCTGCTGCAGCCCGGTGCCGAAGAAAATCAGCCGCTCGAGGATCATGATCCACATGATCAGGATCACGAAGGCGATGACCCGCAGCACCGGCCCGCCGAGCTCGAGGAAATCCCGGATCGCCTCGAAGGCATCAATTAAAACCTGCATTCGCCTCTACCTCTCCGCCCGCGGCGCGGCAGTCCCTCTGCCGCGCCACGTTAGGAAGTATTACTGCTGTGGGTGGGTCCTCTCGGCCTGCTGCGCGACGATGCCGGCGCTCTGCTCCTGCAGAATCTGCACGACGTTACGCGCACGGCCGTTGACCAGCGTATGCAGCAGCACGGTCGGGATCGCGACACACAGACCGAGCACGGTCGTCATCAGCGCGACCGAGATACCGTCGGCCATGACGGTCGGGTCGCCCGTGCCGAACAGCGTGATCGCCTGGAACGTCTGGATCATGCCCGTGACGGTGCCGAGCAGACCGAGCAGCGGGGCGACGACGGAGATGATCTTGATGAACAGGATGCCGCGCTGCAGCTTCGGAACCTCCTTCAGGATCGCCTCGCCCAGCTTCAGCTCCAGAGTCTCCGTGTCGACGCGCGGATTGTCGTGGTAGACCTTCAGCACGCGGCCGAGCGGATTGTCCTCTCTCGGCGTATCGCTCTTCAGCTGCCGCTTCACCTTGCTGCCGGCGATACCGAGCATGATCAACCGCTCGAGCGCGAGGAGCACGCCCAGAATACCGAGGCCGATGATGATGTAGCCGATCAGGCCGCCCTGCTGTACGCGCTCGACCAGGTCGGGGGTCGCGATCAGCAGCGACAGCAGCTGGCCGCGCGTGATGTCGACGCCGAAGCGCACGAGACCGTCGTCCGGCTGTGCGTTGACGAGATTCGACGTGCTGTCGATGAACCGGCCCTGCGAAGGCTGCCGCTGCAGCTCCGCGACGGAATTGTTCTCCGTCAGGCGCAGGTAGCGGCCATCGGCGACCAGGTTGAACGCGCCGACGCGGACGATGTCTTCGGTGACTTCCTCGCCCGACGCCGTCACGACGCGGTGCTCCGGCAGCCTCTTGACCTTGCCGAGCTCGGTCGCCTCGCGCTGCAGCTCGAACCACAGGCGCTCGATCTCCTCGATCGACGGCAGACGGCTGCTTGAGCCGGCCTTTGCCGCGAACTCCGTCAGGAACTGAATGCGGTCCGGGTACTCGACGTTGGTCAGCGAGTTCTGGAAGGTCGCGCGGGCGTCGCCCGACACCTGCTGCAGCACGCCGAACAGCTCCCGCAGCGAGCCGAGCCGCTCGTCGAGCTGTGCCTGCACGTCGGCGATCAGCAGCTCGTTCTCCTCGAACTGCGTCTCGAGCATCTCGCTGCGCTCTTCCTCGCTCGCTTTCTGCGCCTGAGCTTCCTCGAGAAGCTGCGTCTGCTCGGCCTGCCGCTGCCGGAACTGCTGGAGACGCTCCTGATGCTCGCGGTTGTCCCGTGCCTGCCCTTCCCGTACCAGTTCGAGGAGTTGGTCCAGGCTCGCAACGCTCTGCGAACCCTGCGACTGCGAACCTTGCGGCTGCCCTTGGCCCTGCGCCTGCTGCGCTTCCTGCGCCGGCGCCTGTCCGATCGCGAGCGTTGCGCCGAGCGCTGCAGCTGCGACAAATCGATAGATCCTCATTTAATTCTCCTGCGGTGGGGCAACGGGAACGGTAAACATAACGGGCGTCGTGCGGCCTTCGACGACGGCGATTCCGTCGCGAATGGCCTCCGCGTCGTCGGCGGTCAGCGCGACCCATTCACGGGCGCGCTGATCCCACGCGCCGGCGATCGCGTTGTCGGGTGTTACATAAAGGAGTGCCACCCGGCCGAGCTTCAGGAAATCCACTTCTCTGTCGACGCCGCCGAGCTGCAGCGTGCCGGTGTAGGTCTCGGGGAACCTGCCGTAGTCGTTCTCGATCTGCCACGCCTGCATGACGTTGCGGAATTGCTCCGCGCTGGTCACGTCGGAGCGCTGCAGCAGATCCCTCAGCATCTGCACTCGCGCCATCCGCTCCTCGAGAAGGAACGGCACGTCGAGCGAGATGAAAGTCTCGAGCGAATCGATCATGCGTGTCATCAGCGGCAGGACCTGTCGCTCGATCAGCGTGACGCTGTCGATGGAGCTTCTGAGGTCGACGAGCTGGCGTTCCTGATCGTCGATCTGCGCCTGCAGCAGATCGTTGTAGACGACGAGCCCGTCGATCTCCTTCAACAGGATCTGATAATCGTCGAAGCGCGATCGTGTGGTCTCAGCGATCGCGTCTATCTCGCTTTGAGCCTGCTGCGCCTGCTGTATGCGTTGCTGCTCTGCAGAGATGACTCCGTCGACGCCCTGACCGAAAGCCAGGTTCGCGATCAGAATCCCTCCTAGCGCGCTCAACGGCAGCAGTGCGCTATGCGGTCTCCCTCTCATGCCCAATCCTCAGCTAATGACATATGAATAGATAATGCTTACGGCTGCGCCGCCAACGTCGGAGACGCCCAAGCTCCTCCCCGCCATGCAACGACCGGATCAAACTATCACGCATCCCCCTCTGGATCACGTGATGCCTGCGCCGGATCAATCCAGGTTCCCCCGAGGTTCGTCCTTCTCCAGGTCAACCGGTTTTTCTTATCGGCTTCCTTACACACGGAGCTCTTTATTTTGAACCCGCGAAGGGCCTCACCCCTTGAGCACCGTGAATGCCGGGCACAGAGAATAGCGCAAAATAATCGGGCGGTGCTACAGCCGTGCATCTGTCAGTAGGTGCCCCTACGATTGGGGATGAACTTCCCATTCACCGTGCATCAATCCTCCTTCGGTCGTCCGACCAGCGGTCCGCGAACTTCGCCCTGCAGGTACATCGAGCGGCAAAGTTAGCATCGAGCAAGCCTTGAACGAAAAGGTAAGCACTGATCCGTGCCGGCGTCAATACCCCGATACGTGAGGAGCCAGCATGACCGTGAGGTCGGTGCGTCGTACCGCGGATCCCGCGGCTGTACGCGCCCGTCCGGGGCGCAGCCGATAAGGCGTTGACATGGCTGGCAGTTTTGCCCGATCATGCCGGTTTCCTCGCCAAGCCGACCGAAATGAGCAAATTTCGTCCTGCCCCGCGCGCTGCGGTACTGCTCAGCAGGAGCCGGTGCGGGCGCTTGGCTTGACGATAAGGCCTCGACGAAAGCCCCGCACCCGAAAGGCTGCGGGGTTTTTCTTTTTTGGCGGTTGGCCGTACGAAACCATTAGTTAGAGAGGACGAGCGATGCAACTGTATACGGAAGCGGATGTCCAGGCCGACGCCCTGCGCGGCGAAAGGCTGGCGGTGCTGGGCTACGGGAGCCAGGGACGGGCTCATGCGATGAATCTGCGCGATTCCGGATTCGACGTCGTCGTCGGACTGCGACCGGGCGGCGCGACGTCCGCCAAGGCGCAGAGAGACGGATTCGAGGTGCTGGCGCCCGCCGAAGCCGTCAAAGGCGCAGGGCTCGTCGCATTCCTGGTGCCCGACATGGCCCAGGGGCAGCTTTACAAGGACATCGAGAACGGCCTCGGGCAGGGCTGCACTCTGCTGTTCGCGCACGGCTTCAACATCCATTACAAGCAGATCACGCCGCGCGCCGACCTCGACGTCGTGCTGATCGCGCCGAAGGGCCCCGGCGATCTGGTCCGCCGGCAGTATGAAGCCGGCCGGGGAGTGCCCTGCCTGATGGCCGTGGCGCAGGATGCGTCCGGCCGCGCGGAGGCCCGCGCCCTCGCCTACGCGAACGGCATCGGCGGGACCCGCGGCGGAGTGCTGACCACGACCTTCGCAGAGGAGACCGAGACCGATCTGTTCGGCGAGCAGGCGGTGCTGTGCGGTGGCCTGACGGAGCTGATCGTGCGCGGCTTCGAGACGCTGGTCGAGGCCGGCTACCAGCCCGAGGTCGCCTACTTCGAGTGCATGCACGAGGTGAAGCTGATCGTCGACCTGCTGCACGAGGGCGGGCTGCGCAAGATGCACGAGTTCGTCAGCGAGACGGCGAAGTTCGGCGACCTGACCCGCGGTCCGCGCATCGTCGACGCGCACGTCAAGGAGAGCATGCGCACCGTTCTGAAAGAGATTCAGAACGGTCAGTTCGCCGACGAGTGGGTCAAGGAGAACCAGACGGGGCTCGAGAACTACAAGCGGCTGCTGGACGAAGATCTGTCGAACCCGATCGAGAAGGTCGGGCGGGAGCTCAGAGGCCGCATGAGCTGGCTGCAGGAGTAGACTACCGCGGCGCCCGTGCCGCCGCGGGCTGCCATCCAAAGGAGATACACGCATGCCCCTCAAGACAAGCAAGTTCATCTGGCACGACGGCAAGCTCGTGCCGTGGGAGCAGGCGACCGTCCACGTGCTGAGTCACGCGCTGCACTACGGCTCGTCGGTGTTCGAAGGCGTTCGCGTCTACGAGACGCCGCAGGGCCCGATGGCGTTCCGCCTGACCGACCACATCCGAAGGATGTTCAGCTCGGCCAAGGTGTACCGGATGAAGATCCCGCACCCGGCGGCGACCCTGGTCGACGCCTGCCGGGAAGTCATCAGGGCGAACGGCTTGCTGAAGGGCGCGTACATCCGGCCGATCGCGTTCCGCGGTTACGGCGAGATGGGCGTCGCCGGCAACATCGAGGACCCCGTCACCTGCTCGATCGCGGCATGGGAATGGGGTTCGTATCTCGGCGAGGGCGGGCTCGAGAAAGGCGTCGACGTCTGCGTGTCGTCGTGGCAGCGCGTCGCGCCGAACACGGTGCCGGCGCTCGCGAAGGCCGGCGGCAACTACCTTTCCAGTGCGCTCGTCACTCTCGAGGCGCGGCGGCTCGGTTTCGCGGAAGGCATCGCGCTGAACAGCGCGGGCTACGTCAGCGAAGGCGCCGGCGAAAATCTGTTCATCGTGCAGGACGGCAGGATCTACACGCCGCCGGTCGCGGCCTCGATCCTCGCGGGACTCACGCGCGACACCGTCATCAAGCTCGCGAACGCGTCGGGCTTCGAAGTCGTCGAGCAGAACATTCCTCGGGAGCTGCTGTATATCGCGGACGAGGTTTTCCTGACCGGCTCCGCAGCCGAGATCACGCCGGTGCGGAGCGTGGACCGGATCGAGGTCGGCAACGGCCGGCGCGGCCAGGTCACGGAACGTCTGCAGCAGCAGTTCTTCGGCCTGTTCGACGGCTCGACGGCCGACCGCTGGAGCTGGCTCGAGCCCGTGCTGACGGACGCCGACGCCTCCGGCCGCAGCGCCGCCGTGTAGCTCGCAGGAGCGACACCTTAATATATAGCGAAACAAACATGCAGCCACCGAGATCCCTTTTCGACAAGGTCTGGGAGCCGCACGTCGTGCGGCCCGAAACCGAGGACACGCCGGCGATTCTGTACGTCGACCTGCACCTCGTGCACGAGGTCACGAGCCCGCAGGCCTTCGACGTGCTGCGTGCGCGCGGCCTGCCCGTGCGGCGGCCCGACCTGTGCCTCGCGACGCTGGACCATTCGACGCCGACGGTGCCGGTCACGTCCCTGAAGGATCTCGACGTCGTCAGCGAGCCCGCCGCCGCCGGCCAGGTCAGGCGCATGTACGCGAACTGCGAGGAGTTCGGCATCGAGCTGCGCGGCTTCGACAGCCGCGAGCGCGGCATCGTCCACGTGATCGGGCCGGAGCTCGGCGCCACGCAGCCGGGCAAGACGATCGTGTGCGGCGACTCGCACACGAGCACGCACGGCGCTTTCGGCGCCCTCGCCTTCGGCATCGGCACGACCGAGGTCGGGCACGTGCTCGCGACGCAGTGTCTGCTGCAGCGCCGGCCGAAGACCCTGGCCGTGCAGCTCGACGGCGTGCGCGCTCCGGGCGTTACGGCGAAGGACCTGATCCTGAAAGTCATCGGCACGATCGGCGTCGGCGGCGGCACGGGCCACGTGATCGAGTACCGCGGCGAGGCCATCGCCGGCCTGTCGATGGAAGAGCGGATGACCGTGTGCAACATGTCGATCGAGGCCGGTGCGCGCGC
>JAFGNC010000504.1 GCA_016927175.1 Gammaproteobacteria bacterium
CACACCTAGTGCTTGCCGGGATCGAGCTCGACCCCGCGTCGCTCCTTGTGGGCGTAGGCCAGCAGCGCCGTCATGCGCGGATCGTCCACGGCGAGGTCCGTGCCTTCGAGCGGATTGCGAATGCACCAGTTCACCATTTCCCACATCTGCGCGACCCGTCCGAGCTGTTTCTGAAACTTCGGATAAGTCTCGGGGTGCGTATTGGCGGCGTTCGGGTGACACTGGGCGCACGCGACACCGTTCGTGCCGAGCTCCGGGCTCGTCCACAGATCCCTGCCCTGCTGGGCAACGTCCTCGAAATGCTGCGCCCAGCGCTCCAGCTCCTGCTCCGTGAACTCGTCCCCCGCCGCCGACAGCGCGCAGGAAGCAAGAACCGCTACAGCGAATAACCTCATCGTCGCGTCCTCTCAATAATGGGCCTGGGGCGGGATACGGGCACCGGTACGCTGGTACTGCATGTCTTCCGGGCGGCCGGTCGCGCCGTTCCACGCGACGGTGCGGTTCGTGTTGTCGTACAGCGTGTATTCGAGGTCGACGCGCCCCGTGTGCACGTTCATGAACTGCCACCCGGTCGCGTCCCGCTCGTTGAACGGGTCGGCGCGGTTCATCGGCACGGTCATGATCGGCACGTGGCTGCCCGCCTGCGCGTACGAGGACGGATAGGGCCACGGCCAGGCCGTCGCCATGACGGAATTGAACGCGATCGAGCCAATCTGGTTGTACTGGATCTGATGCACGTGACCGTAGATCACGTTGACCTTGTCGAACGGCTGCAGGATCGCCTGCACGTCCTCGGCGTCTTCCGTCCAGAAGTTCCATCCCTTGTAGATCTTCTGCAGCGGCGAATGCGACAGCACGACAATCGGCGTCGTCTTCGGGACATCGGCGAGATCCTGGCGCAGCCACTCCCTCTGCCGCTCGCCGACCATGAAAGGCGAGCCGTTCGGGTTGTCGAGCCCCGCCATCTCGAGCATGCGGCGTTCGTCCGTTTCCCAGCGCTCGAACGTCCACTCGTCGTACGTCAGGATGCTGTTCAGCACGACGAAGTGCACGCCCTTGTGATCGAAGCTGTAGTACTGGTCTCCGAACAGCTCGCTCCAATACTCGCCGAGATCGAGGTAATAGTCGTGCTCGCCCATGACGGCGTAAAGCTTGTGATTCAGGTTCGACAGCATCTCGGCGCCGTGATCGAGCTCGGGCTTGTTGCCGAGCTGCGCCAGATCGCCGCCGAAGACGACGAAGTCCGGCGCGGGCTCGAGCAGATTCGCCTCGGCCACCGCCCTGATCAGGCCGCGGTCCCAGTTGCGCACGAACTCCGCGCCGCGAATCTGCTGGATGTGCGAATCCGAGATGTAGGCGAAGGTGAAGTCCTGATCCCGATCGTCCTGACCGAAAGCGAGCCGCACCATGCTGACCGGAAGTACGCCTGCGATGGCTGCCGCGCCCGAGTTACGCAGGAACCGGCGTCGATTTGGATTCATGTTCAGTTACCTCTCGTTGCTCGCCGCGTCCTGCGGCCGGAGCCCCGCGACCGGCTCCGGTTCGGCCAGCTCCTCGAACTGCGGGCTCGTCAGCGCTTCCATGAATGCGACGAGATCGTCCATCTGCTGCTCCGTCAGTTCCAGCGGACGGATGCCGCCGCTGATATAGGGGTTGACGGGCGCCTCGGCCGGCGTGACGCCGCCGTTGTTGTAGTGCTCGATCACCTCGCGCAGTGTCGCAAGGCTGCCGTCGTGCATGTACGGCGCCGTCCGCGCGACGTTGCGCAGCGTCGGGGTCTTGAACGCGCCGATCATGCTCAGGTCGTCCGTGACGGCGAAGCGGCCGAGGTGCGACGTGTCGGCGTCGCCGAGCACGGCGACGTCGACGTCGATGCCTTCGTTCTTCGCGATCAGAAACGCCTTCGCGAGCTCCGGCGCCCGATTCTGGATGTCGTTGATGCCGATCCCGACGTTGTGAAACTGATGATCGGTGAACAGCGCATGATCCTGCTCGATCATATGGCACGAGACGCATCGGCCGTCGGTCAGGAAGACCTCGAACCCGCGCTGCGCGGCCGGGCTTATCGCACCGGCTTCGCCGCCGAAGTACCAGCGGTCGAACGGCGAGTCGCCCGAGATCTGCGTGCGCTCGAACGCGGCGATGGCTTTCGTCACGTGCTCGATCGTGATGTCCTCGGCCCGCACGTCGAAGACGTCCCGAAAGCCCCGAACGTACTCGCGGTCCTCGCGAATGATCTCGAGCAGCGCGTCGTGGCTCGGCATCGCCATCTCTACCGGGTTCAGGAACGGGTGCAGCGCCTGATCCTCGAGCGTCGGCGAGCGGCCGTCCCAGAACTGTGTCTCGTTGTAGGCGGCGTTGACGACGGTCGGCGCGTTACGCGTGCCGAGCAGGCCGTCGATGCCCTGTGAAACTGCCAGCGCGTCGGTGAATGCGGTGTCCGCCGCATGGCAATTCGCGCAGCTGACCGCGCCCGTCGAGCTGAAGCGCACGTCGTTGAACAGCCGCTCGCCGAGCTCGACCTTCTCCGGCGTCTGCGGATTGTCGGCCGGGATCGGCAACGGGGGCAGACCGAGCGGCTGTGCCGCCGCCGTGAGTGCCGTTCCCGACAGGGTCAGCAAAAGCAGAAGTCTCATACTCGCGAGCTCCCTCTAGTTTTCAGCAGTGATCATGGGTTGCGAGGTCGGCCGCGCCGGCGCAGTGCCCGCCGGCGTCATGTTCGGCGGATCCTGAGC
>JAFGNC010000505.1 GCA_016927175.1 Gammaproteobacteria bacterium
CCGCTTCCTCGTCCCCGATCTCGTTGCGCAACAGATCGATCGAAACGTCCCGCTCGAGGAACCCGACGGCGGCCGCGCCCATCATCGCCTCCGGCATCTCCTTTGCGAGCATCTGAGCATCCTCTCGTTTCACTCCTCGAAGCTGCTTGTGGATCTCCGCAGCGTCTTCGGCGAACGGATCCAGCAGCCCGCGCCATGGGACAGGCAGCTCACGCTCGTAGAACAGATCGTGAATGAAGCTGATGCGCTCGCACGGGCCAAGCCACCCGAGCAGCTCGAGTGCGAGCCGGCCTGTCTGGATCAGGTCGTCGCGCCGAAAGTTCTCCAGAAACCAACCGTGCTGTGTCACCCACCAGATATGACGGTGCAGCCAGCAGCGGCGCATCGACCGCGGCGTGAGCCAGTTGGCGATGTTCGTGAAGTAAGTCCTGATCCGGTCGTAATGCGCCTGACCCGCGGCCGTATGAAGAAAGCCCATGGTCTTCGGCACGGCCGGATTGGGCAGGCCGAGATCGCGATCGCCGATCAGATTGATATTGATGAAATGGTGCCAGGTCGCATCGACGACGATCCGTCCATAGGCGCCGGCGCGATGACCGTCCCAGGCGCCGATCGCGCCGAAAGTGCCGCCCGGAACCGGGGGTTTACCGGCTGTCTCGGCTCCCGGAATCATCGTTGAAGTCGCGATGACCACCGGCGGCAGCGGGGTGCCGCCCGGACCGTCCGGGTACTCCCGTTCACTGTGGCCGCCGATGGAGTAGTGGGCGCCGAGGTTGTGCGGCACGACGCACTCACCCTCGTGAGGGTGGTCCGGCAGGACACGGATGGGACCTTGCGGCGTACATAGCACCGGGTGCACCGATTGGATGAGACCGCCGAAGTAACGCGGCGCTATGGTTTGCGGAACGTCGTCGGATTGATCGTTGAAGCTGAACCCGGGATCGTGCCCGGCGCGGTTCGTATCGTGACGCGTGGCGTCGCCGCCGTGCGGCGCGACCGGCTCGCCGTTGGGCCCCGGATTGGGCCAGAACCATCGGCGCATGCTTCGCACGCGTGGAATGTAGCCCCCGACGGTGACGCCCAGATCCTCGTGGTCGCCGGTGGCGAAGACGCCGCCGCCTTCGTCCATGAACCGGCGTATGGCCTGCCGCTCATCATCGCTGATGGGGGAGAACAGGCGCGTCTCGGCCGCCATGATCCAGATCTGGTGGTACTTCTTGAGCTCGTCGTATTCGAAAACGAAGTTGGGCGTTGCCCCATTGAGCCGCGCAGATCCCGGATTGCCGCGGTGCGCCAGGTCGACGGTGACCGGGTACAGGCTGGTCGACATCCCGCGCAACGTCGCGACGAGCTCCGACAACCCGAAATTCTCGTCGTTGAAGTACAGGAACCTGTCTGCCACGACCAACACTTTGAGCCGACAGCCGAAAAAGTATCTCAGCCGAGACGTGTCGATAGCCGCCTGATGCCGGCCGCGCAGATCCGTTAACGAGTCACCGATTTGAATTGTGCTGATCATCGCGATTCCCTTTGTCGAAGGCTTGCTTGTTGGGCCTGGCGTGCACGTTCCCCATGCAACGGAGCCGCGAATCGTGCCCTTCCCCCGGAAGCTTCAAGAGAGGCACGAGACAGACGATGGAGGACGACGCCTGATGGAACGCCGGCGGGGCTTCACATGTGTGCCGCTGCGAAACTCTGCAACGATGTGGAGTCGAGCCGGCCTTCAATAGCAGAGTGTCGTCGGGTCGACGATCATCTCACCCGGCCGCCGCGGGGAAGCTCTGCAAGATTCCGTGGTGGATGCGATGCAAGGCGAAAGTCGGCTCGAGGGCCGAAGCTCACGGGTTCTCGATACCCGGCCACGCTTCCCGGCAACTTCGCGCGGCGCGCCGCGCCAGCGCAGCTACCACCGGTTCTGCGGCAATATCACGATCTGCGCGATCATCGCATGCGGCGGCGCTTCGAGCGCGAACAGAATCGTCGAAGCGACATCGTCCGGGTCCAGCGCCATCTGAAACCGCGCGTAGTACTCGTCCGCGCGTTGCTGATCTCCGCGGTAGCGTCTCCGAATCAGGTCCGTCTTCGTCAGACCGGGCATGATCTCGGTCACGCGCACGGCCGTGTCCGCGAGGTCCGCTCGCAGGGCATCGCAGAACGCATGCACGCCCGCCTTGCTGGCGTGGTAGGCGGCCATCGTCGGCACGATCCGGAGACCGGCGATCGAGCCGACGTTGACGATGTCGCCTGCGTTGCGCTCGACCATGCCGGGCAGGATCGCGCGCGTCACGCGCATCGTGCCGAGCAGGTTCGTCTCGACGGCGCTCTGCCAGTCTTCGGCGCTGCCCTGGTCGAAGCGCGTCGTGCCGCCCGGGTCGTGGCCGGCGTTGTTGATCAGCGCCGCAATCGGCTGGAAGTCGTCAGGAATCGTCGACGGCAGCGCGTCGACGGCAGCGTTGTCCGTGACGTCGAGCGTCAGCGCCGTGCAGGCGCCGGCGAGCTCGGCGGCGAGCGCCGCGAGCGCTTCGCCGTCCCTGTCGAGCAGCACGACCTTGCGGCCCGCGTCGACAAGCCGCCGCGCCGTCGCGGCGCCGATGCCGCTCGCGGCGCCGGTCACGAGCACGGCACCGCCGGTCGTCATCGACGCCCGGCCGCCAGCTGCCGCGCGGCAGCCGCCGCGTCGTCGGCTTCGGCGGCAGCCGGTGCGGCAGGCGGCTGCACCGCGGCGTCCTCACTGCCCGCTTCGGCCGTCGCCGGCGCGGCTGACGATTGCACGGCGGCCGCCCCGTCATCGGCTTCGGCCGCCGCCGGCTCGCCGAACACGGCTTCCGGCTCACCGCCCAGCATCTCGGCCCGGACCAGCGGAATCGGCGGCCCGCCGTGGGACAGGAACTCGTCGTGGAATGCTTTCCATGCGTCGCGGCCGCCGCGCCCGGCCGTCCAGTCCTCGCGCAGCTGCCGGATCAGCAGCTTGCCCATCGTGTAGTTCAGGTACGCCGGGTCGTACGTGCCGCGGGCGGCCTGCTGCCTCGCGGTGCCCTCGTCCTGGAAGCAGGCGTCCCTGAACAGGGCCTCGGACTCCTCGACGCTCATCTCCCCCGTGTGCAGGCCGATCGCGGACAGGAAGCGGCAGTCGCGCATCAGCGCGTTCGAGACCTGCCCGATGCGGATCTCGGGATTGCCGTCGCCGAGCCCCGCCTCCCACATCATCTCCTCCGCGTAGTGCGCCCACCCTTCGGCGAATGCGTAGCCGACAAAAATGCGCCCGAACAGCGCGTCGGCCTGCTTCGCGTGCAGGAAGTTCAGGAAGTGCCCCGGCCAGACCTCGTGCACGGACGTGAACAGCAGGTCGGCCTCGCCCGGGATGTAGCCCTGCTGAACTTCCTCCGACCAGCCGGGGTCGGGCGGCGCGATGAAGTAGATCGACGGCTGCCCCGTCTCGTACGGACCCGGAATGTTGATGTACGCGAAGTTCGAGCGCGCGAACGGCGGCGCCTCGCGTACCTCGGCCCGCTCGTCGGACGGCACCGTCACGATGTCGTTCTCGACGACGTGCGCCTTCAGCACGTCGAGCTGCCGGCTCGCCGCCTCGACTACGCCGCCTTCCGGCTTGTTGCCCGCCATCCTGTCGAAGCAGGCGCGGATGTTCTGCCCCGGCGCGTACTCGGCGCAGGCCTCGCGCAGCGCCGCCGTGTTGCGCTCGAGGTCGGCGCGGCCGATGCGCTCGAGCTCGTCGAGCGGGACGTCGACGCCTTCGGTGTCCCGGAGCATTCGCTGGAACAGCTCGGCGCCGATCGCGAACTCGTCCGTCGCCCCGGCCCGCTCGTTCTCGAGCCAGGTGCGCAGGCCCGCCATGGCCTCGATCGCCGGCTGCCGCGCCGAATCGAACGCCCGCCTCAGCGCTGCGTCGTCGACCTCCGCGAAGGCCTGCACGAGCTCGTTGCCGAAGTAATCGGCGAGGCCGCCGAACGAGTCGATGCCGAGCTGAACGTACGGCGCCGGCAGCGGCGTCTGGAGATTCGCGCGGATCTGCCGCGCGGCCCGCGGGATGTTCTCGAGGTAGCGCGTGATCGACGCGAGGCGCTCGCGCGGCGGCGCATACGTCAGCGTCACGTAGGGGCTCGGGTCGAGCGAGTCGAGCATCCAGTCGAAGTAGAACGCGGGATTCCTGAACGGCCAGTCCGCGGCGTCGAGCCAGAACAGATCACGGTCGATGCGCGAGATCAGGTAGTCGCGCTGGAAGCGCCGCTCCGGGTCGAGATCGGCCTCGTCGAAACGTTCGGCCTCGAGCCGCAGGTTGCGGAGACGCTCGATCTCGTTGTCGATGCCTTCACGGCTCCAGTCGGGCAGCAGACCGTCGAACTCGTGGCGCCCCTGCACGACGGCGAACGTCGGGTGGGCTTCGAAGTAACCCTCGATGAAGCGGTCGACGAATGCGTCCCACTCGGCGGCTTCGGCGGCGGTCTCGCCGGCGGCCGGAGCGTCGCCGCGCGTCGCCGCAGGGCCGGCACGCGCACCCGAATCACCGGCGCCGTCGCCTGCGCCGGTGCCGCTCGAACTGCGGCTCGCCTCCGTTTGCTGCGCGGCGATACCGGCATCGTTCGTGCCATCTTGCGCCGCGTCCTGGTTCGCTTCGCAGCCGCAGAGACCCGCGGCGGCGAGAAACGCGGCAGACCAGAGCCTGCTGTGCATGCCACGGAGTATAGCTACGCCCGTCCATTCGTGGGCACCCTCCCGGCCCGGCAGCCCGCCGCGGCGAAGGGTCGACAGTCTCGGAGAGATCCGCCCTCCCGGATCATTCCGCCGGCCCGAAAGCGAGCAGCACGTTGCCCGGCATGCCGCCGTTACGGCCGTAGCCGGACGTGATGTAGACGAATCCGCCGGCAATGACCGCGCCGTCACCGTCGATCGAGCCGCCGCGCGCCGGCACGCCGTTCACGGCCTCGAACGCCCGCGCCGTGTCGAAATCCCACAGCACCCGACCGTCGTCGGCCGAGAACGCGCGCAGATGCCCGTCGACGGCGCCGGAGAACACGACGCCCGGCATCGCGCTGACGGCCGCCGGCTGCGCCGGGCTGCAGACCGCCTGCGCCTCGGGACATTCGGACGGCGGCGCGTACCATACGCGCGAGCCGTCGACGACGTTCAACGCGGTCAGCCCGCCGCCGCGCGTCGGGTCGACGCCGTTCGGCCGCGGGTCGACCGCATCGCGATCCGCCTGCTGTTGCCGCGCGAGATCGGACACGGCCGCATAGACCTTGTCGCCGTCGCTCGCCATGCCCCACAGCACGCCGCCGTTGATGCCGCCCTCGCCCACCCGCGCCTCCCACAGCACGCGGCCTCGGTCGGCCGGATCGAGGCCGAACACGACGCCGGACTTCTGCCCGACCAGCAGCCGCTCGCGCCCGTCCGGCAGCACGACGTGCACCGCGGACGCGCCGATGTCGTAGTCCGCGCCGGGGCAGCCGCCCGGCCGCTGGCGGCAGTACAGATTGAACTCGTCGCCGGGCGTCAGCTGCCGTGACCAGGCGATGTCGCCCGTCATCCGATCGAGTGCGACCACGGCGTCGGTGTGCGCCGTCTGGCCCGTGTAGTTGTTGCCGGTCGTGACGTACAGCAGGCCGCGGGCGGCATCGAGCGTCGGCGCGGACCAGGTGCCGGCACCGGACGGACCCCATATCGGCACGCCGGCATCGGTCTCGCCGGTGATCTCCGGCGTCTCCGTCACGAGGAACGACTTCCACAGCCGCTCGCCGTCTCGAATCCGGTACGCGACGACGCTGCCGCGGAACGTGCAGCATTCGTACTCGGGATTCAGCGGCCGGCTCTCTTCCCACGACGCGACCGGCACGTAGACGACGCCGTCGTGCACGAGCGGCGCGCCGGTCAGTTTCGTCGCCTCGTGCGCCTCCGGCCGCGCGCGCCACAGCAGCATGCCGGTCTCGGCGGAGACGGCATAGAAGCCGCCGCTCTGGTCGCCGAAGAGGACGGCGTGCGTCCCTGACACCGCGGCGGAATCCGCGGCCGCTCCGACGGGGCCGTCGCCGGCACCGCCCGCATCGAGCGGCGCGACGACCATCGCCGTGCGTACCGGCCCGTCGGCCTCGTAGTGCCATCGGATGCAGCCGGTCTTCGCGTCGAGCGCGTAGATCATGCCGCCGGCGCTGCCGACGAACAGCTGATCGTCGAGCACGGCCGGCGGCGCGAACGCGTTGACGTCGCCGTCGAAGCCGAAAGCCCATTTCAACTCGAGGGACGGCACCTGCTCCGCGGTGAGTCCCGGCTGCGACTGAAAGCGCGTGTTGGCCGGCGACGGGCTCCAGCCGTTCCAGTGCCGCGCCGCGAGGGCCGGCACGGCGACCGCGCGGTCGTCGCAATAAGCATCGGCCGGCGGCGCCCTGTCCTCGCCTTCGACGCCGAGCCAGCGCGCGACCGCGTCGCGGTCGTCGCGGTCGAGCATGTAGGTCACGCTCATCATCGTGCCGAAGTCCATCGTGCGGATGATGCGGTCGACGGACATCTGCCGGAGCGCGGACAGAGCCGGCGCGCGGGTGTCCGGCACGTCGTGGCAGCCGGCGCAGCGGGCGGCGTAGATCGCGGCGCCGGGATCCTCCGCGGGTGCGCCGCGCGTCGGGTCGGAGCCCGGCGGCTGCGCATGCGCCGAAAGCAGCGAAACGGCCAGCGCGGCGGCACAAAACCAGCGGAACGTGCTCGTCATGACTCCCCCCTTGCAGGCAGTATAGCGACGCATCGGCGGCCGGTAGAAACGGGCAACCCGGCCCGAGCGACGGTTTCCTCGGCCGATCAGTCGCCAGGAGCGATGTGCAGGCGGGCTATAGTGGGGATGCCGGGCGATTCGCCGGCTCGCCCGACAGCTCGAGCGCTCGGCACGCATGTAAGGCACATGAGGGAGTGATCATGTATCGGCAGTTCGTCCCCGGAGCGGTGCTCCTCGTCAGTACTCTCTTCGCCGCATTCAGCGCCGTCGCCGAAACGGTGGCGGTGATCGGCACCGGCAACGTCGGCGCGGCGCTCGGGCAGCGCTTCGGCGAGCTCGGCCACCGCATCGTCTACGGCTCGCGCGAGCCGGACCGGGAGGACGTCGAGCGTCTGGTGGCGGCGACGGGACCCGACGCGAGCGCGGCGACACAGGAGGAAGCGGCGCGGGACGCCGACATCGTGGTCCTGGCCGTCCCGTGGGACGTCGTCGAGGACGTGACGCGCGCCCTCGGCGATCTCACCGGACGCATCGTCATCGATCCGACCAACCCGCGCTCGATCGCGGAGGACGGGCTGCGCGACTACGCCTTCGACGGATCCAATGCTGAGCGCATCCAGGCCCTCGCCCCCGACGCCAGCGTCGTCAAGGCGTTCAGCACGCTAGGCGCCGGGACGATGCTCGACCCGTCGATCGCGGGCGGGCCCGTCAGCGTGCCGATCGCGGGCGACGACGCGCAGGCGAAAGCCGCGGTCGCCGAGCTCGTCGCCGGCATCGGCCTGCACCCGGTGGACGTCGGTCCGCTGCGCTACGCCCACGTGATCGAGGGCCTGCACTACCTGCGCTACAACGCAGGCCAGTTCGGCGAGGCCAGGATCAACTTTTACCTTCCGGCGGATCCGAACTGAGCGGCAAGCGGCTGAAGCGTGCCGCGCGCCGAGGATTCACTCGGACCTCGCGGGCGGCTACCGCTTCCCCTGCCAGGGCCGCCTGATGTCGGACGCTTCGAGACCGTCGTCGAAAACGATGCCGACGTCGCGGCAATACCTCTTGATCGAGACCTCGCCCGGCTCGAGCGCCGTCGTCTCCTCGATCTCTATGCAGTCCTCGAAGCTGCCGGCCGGCACGACGAGATCCAGGTTCGTGCCGACGTGCTCGGCGCGGTCCTCGGCGACGCCCGGTGCGACTTCCTGGTAGTAACGGGAGCCGAGAAGAAATGCCGACTGCGGCATGATCAGGCCCGGCCGGGCGCCGTTCTCGCCGGCGATCCACGCGCCGTCGTGACTGACGACCTCCCCTTCCTCGTAAATGTCGACGTCCTCACCGAAATAGTAGACGTCCATCGACGGCCAGCACATCGAGAAGTAGTTGCGGGAAACCTCGACGAGCTCGCCGCCTTCCGTCTCGTGTTCCTCGATGACGCGGCTCCAGTGCCCGCGGCCGTCGATCTCGATCTGCTTCAGGTCGTTCGTCACGACGATCCGGACCTCCTCGTCGCCGTCGGTCAGAAAGGTCTCCCGTCCCGGCTGCAGGCTGAAGTACGGGTTGCCGCCGGCCGGAACGAAATAGCACTGGTCGATCGGAAAATCCTTCGTGAACGGCGTCTCCTCGTCCTCCTGCGGCATTGCGGTCTGATGGGCGAAGGCCAGCGGGACGAGAACGCCGGCGGCGAGGGATAATGGCTTCTGGCGCATTGCGGGTCTCCCTGGTTCGATGGAGTTCTCTGCAATGACGCCGCGGCGCGGCAAATCCTTCGCCGGGAAGGCGCGCGAAGGATTTTCGCCCGTCGCGCGTCTTCTCTGTGGTCCGCCTTCTCGTCGAGTCGACCCGCAGCAGAGCACGATGCCGACCGTCCACGCCGATCTCGCGATCGCCAGAAGACTGCTCTCGGGCGACGAGCAGGCATTCGAAGCGATGTTCGCCGACTATCTGCCGAAGCTGTACAGGTTTGCGCTGGCGCGGCTCGACGGAAACCCCGACGACGCGATCGACGTCGTGCAACAGACGTTCTGCAACGCGTTCGAGCACCTCGATAGCTATCGGGGCGAGGCTTCGCTCTACGGCTGGATGTGCCGTATCTGCGCGAACCGGATCACCGATCTGGCGCGCCAGCGGCAGCGCGAGCAGCCCGCGGCCCTGCTCGACGACGCTACCGCGATCGCAGACATTCTCGCGGCACTGGCGGCCCCGCTGTCGGAGCGGCCGGATCAGCAGCTCGCGCGCAACGATCTGATAGGACTGATCCAGGCGACGCTCGATGGGCTGCCCGGGCGTTACGGGGACGTGCTCGAGTGGAAGTACGTAGACGACTTGTCCGTGAAAGAGATCGCTCTCCGGCTGACGATAGCGCCCAAAGCTGCGGAGTCGCTGCTGACTCGGGCCCGTGCCGCATTCCGCCAAGCGATCACGGCAATCGCCGGTGCCGCGGACCTGCTGCCGGATACGCGTACGGGCCGAGGCGCGGAGTGAAAGTCGCCGTGAGCGACCGCAACGGGAGCGATGCATGATGGAGGGCGACGCATGAGCGACACCGAGGGACGGCCCGCCCCGGCAGACCGATTCGGGGAGCTGATACGCGCGGCCGGCCGGCGCCCGGTGCCAAGCGACGGGGATACCCAACGCGTGTTCGCGGCCGCGCATGCGGCGTGGCAGGGCAAGATCAGAGCCGCGCGCCGCCGGCGACGGATACTGGCCGCGGCCGCGTCGCTGGCCGTCGCGGCCGTGCTCGCGGCGGCCGTCGCACTGCGGCTCGAACCCGCGCCGGACGCGGCAGTCGTCGTGAGGCTGGCCGGCACGGTGGAAGCCCGGCCGGACGGAAGCGACGTGTGGCGTGCCGTCGGCGCCGCGGACTCGGTCGCGAGCGGCGCGCGGCTGCGGACGCGGCAGGACGGTGCGCTGTCGCTCGATCTGAAAGGCGTAACACTGCGCGTCGACGAGACGACGACGCTCGTGCTCGAATCGCCGCGGCATGTGACTCTCGAGGGTGGCGCAGTCTACGTCGACTCCGGTGTCGCAACCGACGGCAGCGGCTTTTCGGTAGCCACGGCTTTCGGCGTATTCGAAGACATCGGCACGCAGTTCGAGATCCGCTCGTCCGAAGCGGCGCTGCGACTGCGCGTGCGGGAAGGGCGCGTCCAGCTCGCCTCGAGCGGACTGGACGAGCGAGTCGAGGCCGTGGCCGGCGAGGAGCTAATGGTCGGCGCAACGGGCGGTGTGCGCCGGCGGAGTTTCCCGCCGGCTCATCCGGACTGGAGCTGGGCCGAGGCGCTCGCGGCGACCCCCGAGCTCGACGGCCGATCCGCCTATGAGGCGCTGCGCTGGGTTGCCCGGGAGACCGGCCGCCGGCTCGTGTTTGCCGACCCCGCCGCGGACCTGCGCGCGCGCAGCGCGATTATGTCGGGGGGCCGCGGCGACGTGCACCTGACACCGGAGGACGTAGTGCAGATCGTCAACGGCACGGTCGACGGGCTCGAGTGCTCACTGGACCCCGGCGCGGTCGTCGTACGAAGCCGCTGATCGGCGCGTGAGGGCTCGTCGGCGCTGGCGCCGCGCACGTTTTGCGGCTACGGTGACTCGAAGACAGTTCGACTCGAGGCCTGTGATCCGGGA
>JAFGNC010000506.1 GCA_016927175.1 Gammaproteobacteria bacterium
ACGACCCGGAAGTTCTGCTGCTCGACGAGCCGACGGACGGCCTCGACCCGAACCAGAAGCACGAGGTCCGGCAGCTGATCAGCAACATGGCGACGGACAAGATCATCGTCGTGTCGACACACCTGCTCGAGGAGGTGGATGCGATCTGCACGCGCGCCGTGGTCATCGCGCACGGCAGGATTCTGGCGGACGACACGCCGCAGGGGCTCGAGGCGAGATCGCGCTTCCACAACGCGGTATCGTTGAAGCTGGCCGACGGCGCGCAGCTGCCGGCCGCCCGCGCCGAGATCGAGCGCCTGCCGGAGGTCGCCGCCGTCGAGACGGACGAGAAGAGCGGCCGGCTCACGGCCTTTCCGGCCGCCGGGCGTCTGCCGCTCGGGCCGATCGGCGCTTTGGCGGAAAGCCGCGGCTGGGAGCTCGCCGAGCTGCACCTCGAGTCGGGCCGGCTCGACGAGGTATTCCGCACGATCACCGGAGGAGCGAGCGCATGAACGGCATGACCGCGGTCCTGCGGCGGGAGCTGAAGAGTTATTTCTCGACGCCGCTCGCTTACGTGTTCATCGTGATCTTTCTCGTGCTCGCGAGCGCCTTCACGTTCTACCTCGGCAACTTCTACGAGCGCCGCCAGGCGGACCTTTCGCCTTTTTTCACTTTCCACCCGTGGCTGTTCCTGTTCCTCGTGCCCGCGCTCAGCATGCGGCTGTGGGCCGAGGAGCGGAAATCGGGCAGCATCGAGCTGCTGATGACTCTGCCGATCAGCGTGTGGCAATCCGTGCTCGGCAAGTTTCTCGCCGCATGGGCCTTCACCGCTCTCGCGATCGCGCTGACGTTCCCGATCTGGATCACGGTCAACTATCTCGGCGCCCCGGATAACGGCGTCATCCTGGCGGCCTACGTCGGCAGCGCCCTGATGGCGGGCGGGTTTCTCGCCGTCGGCGCGTGCATATCCGCTGCGACGAAGAACCAGGTCATCGCGTTCATCCTGTCCGTCGTCGCGTGCTTTCTGCTGCTGCTCGCGGGATTTCCGCTCGTGCTGGACGTGTTCTCGGCGTGGGCGCCGCAGGCACTCGTGGACGCGATCGCAAGCCTCAGCTTTCTGACCCACTTCAACAACATCAGCAAAGGGGTCATCGATCTCAGGGATCTGGTGTATTTCGGCCTGCTGATCGGCTTTGCGCTCTATGCGAACACGGTCATCCTCGAACTGAAGAAGGCTGAATGACATGAACTCCGCAGGAAGACGCAGAATCGGATATTCGACGCTCGGCCTGCTCGTGCTCGTGTTCGTCGCGGCCGTGATGGCCAGCAACACGCTGCTGCGCGGCATGCGCCTCGACCTGACCGAGAACAACCTGTACACGCTGGCGCCGGGCACGGTGTCGCTGCTGCAGAATCTCGAAGAGCCGGTCAACCTGTACCTGTTCTTCTCGGACCGGGCGACACAGGACGTGCCGTTCCTGCGCACGTACGCCGCCCGCGTGCAGGAGATGCTGGAGGAGCTCGCGGCGAATTCCGACGGGCAGCTCAACGTCGAGACGGTCGACCCCCAGCCGTTCTCCGAGGAGGAGGACCGGGCGACGCAGTTCGGCATCGAGCCGATCAGCCTCGGTACGGCCGGAGAGAACATCTACTTCGGGCTCGCCGGCACCAACAGCGTCGGAGACGAGGCGGTGATCGCCTTCCTGCAACCCGACAAGGAGCCGTTCCTCGAGTACGACCTCGCGCGGCTGATCTACAGCCTCGCGAACCCCGAGAAGCCGGTCATCGGGCTGCTGAGCGGCACGAACATGAGCGGCGGCTTCGATCCGGCCACGCGCCAGCCGTCCCAGCCGTGGTTCATCACGCAGCAGGCCCGTCAGCTGTTCGACGTGCGCACGCTGCCGACGAGTCTCGACAGCATCGACGAGGACATCGGCGTGCTCTGGGTCGTGCATCCCGAGGATCTGGACGACCAAACCCTGTATGCGATCGACCAGTTCGTGCTGCGCGGGGGCCGAGCGCTGATCTTCGTGGACCCGCTCGCCGAGGTGGTCGGCGCGGCCGCCGGCCCGAGCGGCTTCGGCGCGCCCGGCGGCTCGACTCTGACCCGGCTGTTCGACGCATGGGGGGTCGAGTTCTCCGAAGACCAGGTCGTGGCCGACAACGTCTACGGGCTCAGCGTGAACATGGGCCCCGGCCAGCGGCCGGTGCGCCACATCGGGCTGCTCGGCCTGGACGCCGAGGCGATGGACCAGCAGGACGTCATCACGTCGGGCCTCGAAACGATCAACATCGGCACCGCCGGGCACTTCACGGCAACCGGAGACGGCGAAGCGACGCTGAGCCCGCTGCTGACGTCGAGCCCCGAGGCCGCGCTGCTGCCGGCGGAGCGCTTTCAGTTCCTGTCGAATCCCGGCGACCTGCTGAACGACTTCACGCCGACCGGGGAGCGTTACGTGCTGGCGGCGCGGCTGGAAGGTCCCGTCGAGACGGCGTTCCCGGACGGCCCGCCGCAACAGGATTCCGCGGACGACGACGCCGGCGCAACGGCCGCGGACGAGCAGGACGCGGCCGCGGGAGGCGAAGCCGCGGATGCGGGCGGCGACGATGGTTCCGGCGACCCGGGGGACGGGCCTGCCGGCGGCCCGGAAGGCGGCCAGGAATCCGACGGCGCGCCCGCCCACCTGACCTCCGCCGACAGCGCCAACGTCGTGCTGGTCGGCGACGTGGACGTGCTGAGCGACCGGATGTGGGTGCAGGTCCAGAGCTTCCTCGGCCAGCAGCTCGCGACGGCTTTCGCGAGCAACGGTGACTTCGTCACGAACGCGCTCGACAACCTGTCGGGCAGCGCGGAGCTGATCGGGCTGCGCAGCCGCGCAACCTATTCGCGGCCCTTCACGACCGTCGAGGCGCTGCAGCGCGAGGCCGACGCGCAGTTCCGGGCGACGGAGCAGCGCCTGCAGGCGGAGCTCGCCGAGACGGAGCGCCGGCTGGCGGAGCTTCAGTCGGCGCGCGACGATACGACGTCGCTGCTGATGAGCCCGGAGCAGCAGCAGGAGCTCGAGCGCTTCCTGGACCAGCAGGTGCGCATTCGGCAGGAGCTGCGGGCGGTACGACGCAACCTCGACCAGAGCATCGAGCAGCTCGGCACGCGGCTCAAGATCGTCAACATCGTCGCGGTGCCGCTGGCGCTGACGATCATCGCGCTGCTCGTCGTGTTCATCCGGCGCCGCAGGAAGGTGCAGCGATGACGACGCGAACGTTGATCGGGCTGGCCGCCGCTCTGGTCGTGCTGACCGTGCTGGCGATCTACGGGCAGCGCAGCGGCGAGTCGCCGGGCGCCGCGGGCGAGGTCGATCAGGTGCTGCTGCCGGAGCTCGCGACGTCGCTCGCGACGATCGACCGCGTGGCGGTGGTCGGTGCCGGCAACGAGCCGGTCGCGACGCTGCTCCGCCGCGAGGAGCGCTGGGTCGTCGCGGAGAAGGACGACTATCCGGCCGACATCGGCAAGATCCGTGAGGTTCTCCGGGCGCTGTCCGAGGCACGTGTCGTCGAGCGCAAGACCTCGAACCCGGACTACTACGACCGGCTCGGCGTGTCACCGGTCGAGGAGGCGGATTCCGCCGGCGTCGCGGTCGCCGCCTACGCGGGCGACGAACAGGTCGCCGCCGTCGTCGTCGGCGACGCGGCCGGCAGCGGCTACCACTACGTGCGGCCGCAGCAGGGCGACACGAGCTTCATGGTGGACCGCGAGCTCGACGTCCCGCGCAGCGTCGCCGAGTGGGTGGACCCGACCATCGTGGACATCCGCGGCGCGCGGGTCCGGGAAGTCGTGATAGAGCACCCGGATGGCGAAACGTTGCGCGTATACAAGGAAGATGCGGACGAGGCCAACTTCAGCGTCGAAGGCGTGCCGGAAGGGCGCGAGCTGCAGTATCCGGGCGTCGCCAACGTAATCGGCAACGCGCTGCGGGAATTGCGCCTCGAGGACGTCGCTGCGGCAGGCGATGGCGCGGACGACGACGCGGCGGTGCGGACGACGTATCGGACGTTCGACGGGCTCGTCGTCAGCGTCTCGGCAATCGGCGGCGAAGACGGCGCGTGGATAGAGCTCGAGGCTCGCGCGGAGGAGCAGGCCGATGGCGCGTCCGACGACGCAGCGTCCGACGACGCAGCGTCCGACGATGCCGCGTCCGATGACGTCGGGAGCGAGGACGCCGAGGACGAAGGCGCAACGGAGGCCGAGAGCGGCGCGACGACGGCGGACGGAAATGCGGAGCCGGACGGCGGCGCGGAGCCGCAGAGCGACGGCGGCGCGGACGTGTCCGCCGAGGCCGAGGCCGCGGCCATCAACGCCCGCGTGTCCGGCTGGCGGTACCGGATCCCGAGCTACCAGTTCGATCAGATGAGCCGGCGCATCGAAGATCTTCTGCAGGCAGAGGACACGGGCGGCAACGAGTAGGCTGCGCCGCCCGCGGCGGCCGGCCCGCCCGTCCGCTGCGAATTCGCGGAACCGCGCGGCGCGAGATGCGATAATCTCGCCCGCTCATGGCCACCGACCACAAACCCGTGCCCGCGCGGCCGCTCGCAGCGACTTACGTCGAGAAGATCCTGCGCGCCCGCGTCTACGACGTCGCAATCGAGTCTCCGCTCGACCGCGCGCCGCGGCTGTCCCAGCGCCTCGGATGTGACGTCTGGCTGAAGCGGGAAGACCAGCAGGCCGTCTTCTCGTTCAAGCTGCGCGGCGCCTACAACAAGATCGCGCAGCTGCCCGCGGATGCGCTGTCACGCGGCGTCATCTGCAGCTCGGCCGGCAACCACGCGCAGGGCGTCGCTCTCGCGGCGAACCGCCGCGGCATCCGCGCCGTGATCGTGATGCCCGTCAGCACGCCGTCCATCAAGATCGACGCCGTGCGCGCGCTCGGCGGCGAGGCGGTGCTCGAGGGAGACGCGTACGACGAAGCGTATGCGCATGCGATGAAGCTCGCCGAGGCGAAGGGGCTGACGTTCGTGCACCCGTTCGCGGATCCGGACGTCATCGCCGGTCAGGGCACGATCGCCGTCGAGCTGACACGCCAGTGGCGGGAACCGCCGGCGGCCATCTTCGTGCCGATCGGCGGCGGCGGGCTCGTCAGCGGCATCGGCTGCTACGTGAAGCAGCTGTATCCGGACGTCAGGATCATCGGCGTCGAGCCCGTCGAGGCGGCCAGCATGTACGCGTCGCTGAAGCACGGCGCGCCGGTCACGCTGGACCACGTCGGCATCTTCGCCGACGGCGTTGCCGTCCGCCGTGTCAGCGACCATACGTTCGCGATCGCGCAGGAGGTCGTCGACGACATCGTGCTGGTCGACACCGACGAGATCTGCGCCGCGATGAAGGACATTTTCGAGGACAGCCGCGTGATCATGGAGCCGGCGGGCGCGCTCGCCGTGGCGGGCTTGAAGCGCTGGGTGGCCGACAACGGCGCGGGCACGAGCTACATCGCGATCGCAAGCGGCGCCAACATCAACTTCGACCGGCTTCGCCACGTCACGGAGCGTGCGGAGATCGGCGAGCACCGCGAGGCGCTGATCGCGGCCGAAATTCCGGAGAAGCCGGGGGCGTTCCTCGAGTTCTGCGAGGCGCTCGGCACGCGCAGCATCACGGAGTTCAACTACCGGTATGCACCGGCCGAGCGAGCGCACATATTCGTCGGAGTCGCGCTGCGCGGAGAACGGCGCGAGG
>JAFGNC010000082.1 GCA_016927175.1 Gammaproteobacteria bacterium
CACATCCTGACGATCGAGGATCCGATCGAGTTCGTGCACCAGCGCAAGTCCTGCCTGATCAGCCAGCGGGAGGTCGGCGTGCACGCGCCGACCTTCTCCGCGGCGCTGCACTCGGCGTTGCGAGAGGACCCCGACGCGATCCTCGTCGGCGAGCTGCGCGACCTCGAGACGATGAGCATCGCGATGACGGCGGCCGAGATGGGCATCCTCGTCATGGGCACGCTGCACACGAACGGCGCGGCGGCGACGATCGATCGCGTCGTGAACATCTTCCCCGCGGACAAGCAGGATCACGTGCGCAACATGCTGTCGACGTCGCTGCGAGGCGTCGTGTCGCAGCAGCTGCTGAAGAGGAAGGACGGCTCGGGGCGCGTCGCGGCGCTCGAGATCCTGATCAACACGCCGGCTGTCGCGAACCTGATCCGGCAGGGCAAGCTCGAGCAGCTGGAGAACGTGCTGCAGTCGAGCGCGAGCTCGGGGATGTGCACGATGGACACGTCGCTGAAGCGTCTGCTCGACGCCGGCACGATCTCGGGCCAGGAGGCCTACCTGCAGGCCTTCGACAAATCCAAGTTCGAGCAGGTCAAGGACTCGGCGTAAGACGCTTCATTGCATTGCGGCGGCGCGGGCATGGCTCGAGTGTCCCTTTGCGAGACACGCCGGAAATCGCATCCCTGCGGCTCGTCTTCGGGCATCCCTGCCCTCAGACGGTCTCGCAAAGGGACACTCGAGCCACGCCCTCCAAACCTCACCTCGATCGGAGCGCTACCGATAGCGCCGTCATCAGCGCGGACCGCGCATCGGTATCGGCGAGGCGGCAGCGCCGCCGCAGCGGCGGCGCGGTATGTGACGTGCGGCAAACGCGTGGGTGAGTATTGCTGGGATCCCGCTCGGCAACGCCGGAAGGCACGGGTCGGCGGCTGAGGTTTGCAACCAGACTCGGTTGGACATGAAGCGCGTGCAACTGCCGGGACGCTGAATATGCGGCATCCGGCCCTATCGGTAGCCCTCGGCTGCGGTGACGGCTGAGGGGGCGCGGATCGACGTGTGCCTTTCCCGGACCGTCTGAGGGCAGGGATGCCCGAAGACGAGCCGCAGGGATGCGATTTCCGGCGTGTCCGGGAAAGGCACACGTCGAGCCGCGCCCCGCTACCACCGGCCGTACGGTGTCCGCGCTTCGCCAAACGGGGGCGAGGACACGGACGGCAGTCTCCACCCGCTGATGGCATAATTTGCGGTCCGACCGGAGAAAGAACCTCCCGTGAGCGACAAGCGACAGATTCTCGTTACGAGCGCGCTGCCCTATGCGAACGACTCGCTGCACCTCGGCCACGTGCTCGAGTACGTGCAGACCGACATCTGGGTCCGTTTCCAGCGCCTGCGCGGCCACACCTGCTACTACGTCTGCGCCAGCGATGCCCACGGCACCCCCACGATGCTGCGCGCCGAGAAGCTCGGCGTCGCTCCCGAGGACCTGATCGGCCGACTGAGCGACGAGCACCGCCGGGATTTCGCGACGTTCCGGATCAGCGTCGACAACTACCTGACGACGCACGCCGTCGAGAACGAGACGCTGACCAAAGGCATGTACTCGCGCCTGCTCGAGGCCGGACACATCCGCCGGCGAACGATCGAGCAGGCCTACGACGACGTCAAGAAGATGTTCCTGCCGGACCGCTACGTCCGCGGCACATGCCCCGTCTGCGGCAAGGAAGACCAGTACGGGGACTCCTGCGAGCGCTGCGGCGCGACCTACTCGCCCATGGATCTGAAGGACCCGGTGTCGGTCGTGTCCGGCACGCGCCCGAGCGTCAGGGAATCCGAGCACCTGTTCTTCCGGCTCGGCGATTTCGAGGAGGAGCTGCGCGCATGGGTGCCGCAGCACGTCGACGAGGTCATGGTCCACAAGCTCCAGGAGTGGTTCGAGTCGGGCCTGAAAGACTGGGACATCTCCCGCGACGCGCCCTACTTCGGCTTCGAAGTCCCCGGCGAGCCCGGCAAGTACTTCTACGTCTGGTTCGACGCGCCGATCGGGTACATGGCGAGCTTCCTGAACCTCAGCGAGCGCCGGGGCCTCGACTTCGACGCGTTCTGGGGCGCCGACAGCAAAGCCGAGCTCTACCATTTCATCGGCAAAGACATCGTCTATTTTCACACGCTGTTCTGGCCCGCGGTCCTGAGCGGCTCGGGCTACCGCAAGCCGTCCGGCGTGTTCGTGCACGGCTTCCTGACCGTCGACGGCCAGAAGATGTCGAAGAGCCGCGGCACGTTCATCAACGCCGGCACGTTCGCGAAGCACGTGGACCCCGACTACCTGCGCTACTACTTCGCGGCGAAGCTCGGTCCGGACGTCGACGACATCGACCTGTCGCTGAAGGACTTCGTCGCGAAGGTCAACTCCGACCTGGTCGGCAAGCTCGTCAACATCGCGAGCCGCTGTGCGGGCTTCGTGCACAAGCTGAACGACGGTCGGCTCGGCGACAGCCTGCCGCGGCCGGAGCTGTTCGAGGAGTTCGCCGCCGCGGCCGAGCCGCTGGCGCAGGATTTCGAGGGACGCAACTACGCCCGCGCCGTGCGGCGCATCATGGCGCTGGCCGACCGTGCAAATCAGTACATCGACGGGGAAAAGCCGTGGGTCCGCGCAAAGCAGCCGGACTCGGCCGAAGCGGTCGTCGCCGTCTGCACGCTCGGCATCAACCTTTTCAGGGTCCTGATCACGTATCTGAAGCCCGTCGTGCCGGAGCTCGCGGCCCGTGCCGAGAGCTTCCTCGCGATCGA
>JAFGNC010000507.1 GCA_016927175.1 Gammaproteobacteria bacterium
GAGCACGAGCAGCACCGGCTTGATCTCGGCGACCGTCTCCTCGAGACGGCGCCGGTCGTCGCGCGAATCGAGCATGACCTTCGCTGCAGTGATGACGTGCACCGGCAGATCGCCGAGGGACATGCCCGCGGCCGCCGCGATCCCGTCGAGCCTGCGCCGCACCACCGCGTGCGGGTCCTCGGCGGGGAAGACGAGCACGCTTCCCGTGCGACGCACGGCGAACGCGCGCAGGCACGGCCGTCCCGACGCGACGCTCACCGCCGCGTCGAGCGCGAGGAACGACTTGCAGCACTTCGGCTCGCCGCCGAGCACGCCGACGGCCGCGTCCGACCAGAGGCCCTCGATGAGCCACTTCGGCTCGGCGTCGCCGTCGCCGAGTTCGGATGCGAGCTTCACGGGCAATCCGCTCATGCCCGCCTCCGTTTCTTCGAGCCGGCGTCGGAGGCGAACGTCTCGAGGTAGAGCCCCTCGTCGAGCTGCTTGAGCTCGCGCTCGAGCGCGACGTCGAGCAGTGCGTTCGCCATGTTCATCAGCGCGCGGCGGTTGCCCGCGGCGTGCTCGCACAGCGCGGTCACGAGCGCCGGGGTCATGAGCTTCGCGTTGCCGGCCTCCTTCAGCACGTGCGCGAGGCAGTCCTGGAGCTCCCCGGGCGAGGCGTACTCCAGATGCAGCCGCGCGCGGATGCGGCTGCCCAGCGGCAACAGCTCCGGCGTGCGCAGCCGCTCCGTGAGCCGCGCGTCGCCGGCCAGGACGACCGTGAGGATCGACCGCGAGTCGAGCTCGGCGCTGGCCAGGAGCCGCAGCTCCGAGAGAACCGCGGGGCGCATCTCCTGCGCCTCGTCGACGACGAGGACCGGGCGCGACAGCGCCGTCTCGATGTGGGCCGCCCACGTCTCGCGCAGCGCGTTCGCTCCGGCCCAGCGGTTGTGCGGTGCGAGCGGCACGCCGAACAGGTGACCGATCTCGCGGTAGAAGTCGGCCATCGACGCCTGCGGGCGCGTCAGCGCGCCGACGAGGACGTCACGCAGGGGGGCGAGGCGGTCGACCAGGACTCGCAGCACCGCGCTCTTGCCGGTGCCCGGGTCGCCCGAGACGAGGGCGAATCCTCCCTCACCGGCGAGGCGCTCCATCCGCCGGCAGAAGAGGTCCGTCGCCGCCGTCGCGTGCAGGGAGGCGGCGGGCACGTCCGTGTCGAAGGGGTTGAACTTCAGGCCGAACAGGGCGCGCAGTTTCTTGTCCACGTCACACCGTCCCTTCGCTCGTGGACTCGTCCGCCGGTCGCAGGGAGGGCGCCTGCGGGAGATAGCCGGGCGGCCGGCCCGTGGCCGCGTAGTCGGCGAGCAGCTTGCGCAGAAGCGGCGCCATCTCGCCGGAGGCTTCTGTGGCCGCGTTCGCCGGGGCCTCGCCACCGGGGGGCGTCTTCGTACCTCGCGCGGCGCTCGCGTTGCGGTGCTTGTCCTGCGGGTAGATCCTCGAGATCACCTCGCGAGTCTTCGGATCGCACAGGTACGCGTGCGAGAGGTCCCACGCGGCGTAGCGCAGGTTGATCTCGCGCATGTGGCCATACTGCGACGGCACCTCGAAGCGTGTGCCCTTCAGGCTGACGGTGCCGTCGCTTCGCCGCTGCACGCGCGTGGCGCGCGCGGTGAACGCCAGAGAGAGCGCCTCGGCCTTCGGACTCGGGCGGCCGACGTCCTTGCCGTGCACGTAGCAGTCCAGCGGGCTCCGGCCGAGCTCGCCGTGCACGCTGCGGTTGTACTCCATCTCGACCCAGGCCTGCGTCGCATCGTTGAGCTTCTCGATCGTCAAGTCGGCGACGCCTTCGAGCATCGCCATCAGCCGCGACTCCACTCGGGCCCAGAACGATTCCTGCTTCCCGTTCTGGTACGGGCTGTACGGAAGCGTGGTCTCGTGAACGACGCCGAGCCGCTCGAGGCCCTGCGTCGTCTCGTCGGCGACCATGGGGCCTCCGTTGTCGCTCATCAGCGCGCGCGGCAGGTCGTGCTTGAGGATCGCCTGGCACAGGCCGTGGACGAGATTCTCCGCCGTCTCGTCCAGGTACCACTGCGCGTGGCAGCACAGCCGCGAGCAGTCGTCGAGGATCGCGAAGATCACCGGGTGCTTCCACCTCCCCGTGTTCGTCGAGACCCGTAGCGACCCGTGGTGGTAGTCGCAGTGCCACAGCGCGTCGACGTGCTCGCTCTGGTAGCTGCGCACCTCGCGGTGATCGAAACGGTGCTCGGCGTGCCGCGCCCCGGGGCTCCCGGCCGGTCCCCGCCGCGGGCGCTTCACGAGCCCGCACCCCTGCATGAAGCGGCGCACGCTGCTGTAGGAGGGCATGCGGCCGATCTCGGGGCTGGCCGCGAGCGTCACGGCGAGGTTGTCGGCGTGGAGCTGGTACGACCACGACGGGTGCGCGAGGAACTGCGCGCGGATCAGTTCGGAGATCGCCGGGCCGATCGACGGATGCGTGCCGCTGTCCTTGCGGATCTTCGGCGTGAGCGCCTTCACCGGGTCGCGAGACTCACGCACCGCATCGTAGTACCACCGCTCGATCGTCGAGCGGGCGTAGGTCGTCGGCTCGCCGCTCAGCGGGTCGCGCCACGTCTTCGCCGCGAGCTCCCCGAGCGCTTGCGCGAGCGCACCGCCCTCCGGCGGCGCCGCCAGGAGCGGGCCGACGATGCTGAACTTGAACTGCGCCATTCTCTCCTGCGGGGACGGACCGTCTCTCTCCGGCATCGCTGTGCTCCTTTCCGCGCGACCCCCTCGGCCGCGCTCGAACGCGATGTCGGCCCTTCTACGCCCTCCCCGACCATGCTCAAGAAGTATGGTCTGCGGGTTCTGTCACGACCCTCAGGGATCTCGATCAGCGGCCCTCCCGGCCCGTGGCAGTCGTGACCGGCCCGAGGGCCTTCAGCATCTCGATCATGCCTTCGCGCGTGCGGCCGTACCGCTCCCACAGCGAGCCCGGCAGGAGCGCCTCCTCGGGCCGGGGTACGAGCGTCCGCCGCAACTCTCTCCAGAACGGCATGTCCACGAAGTCCTCGCGCCACCACCGGCACCAGCGCGCCACCGTCGTGCGGTCGACGCCGAGGTGCTCCTCGAGCACCTTCATCCGCACCGCGTTCGGCCCGTGCCTCATCGCCGCCACGAGCGCAACGACGACGCCGAGGTACACCCGGCCCTTCAGGAACCGCACGGACTCCGGCGTCGTGCGCTTGCGGCAGCCCTCCGCCGAGCAGCAGAAGCTGTCGCGCACGCACGTCGCCGGCTCCTTCCCCGCCGCGAATCCCCGCGGCTTGCGCTCGTAGTTGCTGCGGTGGAGCGTGCCCGGCTCCTCGACACTCGCCGGGCACTTGCTGCACGGGCTGAACGCGTACCCGGCGGCGATGTCCTTGTCGATCCGTTCGAGATGCTGGTACTGCTTCGGCGTCTGCGCTATGCTCGTGCGCATGGGGCCACTCTCCTCTCGTCGCTCGAACAACGAAAAGAGAACGCCTCACGGCTTCGCTGACAAGTGTCAGTGACCGTGAGGCGGGCCCCGCTACGACACCAACGCGCCACGCTCTTCGAGGGAGCGTGACGCGGTTCCATCATCGAGCGTGCTCAGGAACGGCGTGAAGTCCGGCTCAGAGGGTGGCGCTGCTCAACGGTGAGGAGGTTCTCGAAGTAGTCCTCGTCGTCGTATCTGCGCCCCATGGCCACCGGCTCCAGCCCTGCTGCAGCAAGTGCTGCAGTCCATGATCCAAACCGCCGAGACAGACATGCGGCCGACACTTTCGAGCGGTCCTTGAACTGTCGTTGGGTAAGGCTCTCAGCTCCCAGTTCAGTGGCAATACGCCGCAGTTCCTCAACGAGATCCTCGTTGCTCAACTCC
>JAFGNC010000083.1 GCA_016927175.1 Gammaproteobacteria bacterium
TCGATCGCGAGCAGCTCGTCGACGCGATGCGCGCAGGTGTGCCGCCGCCGGATCCTGTCGAGACCCGAGGCCGCGAGTGCCGCGGCGAGATCCGGGTCCGAGACGACGCTTCGCATTGCCTCCTTCATCTCGTCGCCGGTTCTCGCGATCAGATAGTCCCGCCCCGGCGCGAACAGCCCCTCGGCGTCGCTCCACGGCGCCGAGATCAGCGGGATGCCGCAGGCGAGGGCCTCGAACACTCGAATCGTCGGGATGCCGGGCAGCGCCTCCGTGTAGAAGCTACGGGGAACGTGCACGGTGAAGCGGTGCCGGTGAAAGATCTGCGGCACGTCGAAGTTCGCCGTCCAGCCGCGATACTCGAGCCCGCTCGACGCGAGGACGGCCAGCGCCTCCCGCGGATAGCGTACGCCGTAGACCGAGCCGCGGAGGCCGAGCGACGCCGCCGGGTCGAACAGGAACTGCCTGAGCTCGTTCGTCCGTTCGCCGTCTCCCCAGTTGCCGATCCAGACCAGGTCAGCCTCCGGCTCGAGCGGCGGCTCGGCCGGCCGGAATATGCGCGTATCGGCAGCCTCGTGCCAGACCCAGACGCGGTCGCCCCAGCCCTTGTGCCGATAGATCTCGGCTATGGCCTCGCCGAAGACGAGCGCACCGTCGAAGCCGTCGAGCGGATAGCGCTCGAGCTCGTCCGGCGCGCTGACGGCACGGTGATGAGTATCGTGAAAGAACAGCCGGTATCGCTGCCCGGCGCGCATGCGATGACGGCCGATCCGCTCGACCAGCGCGACCGGATTCCACTCGTGCACGAGCACGATGTCCGCGCCGTCGAGCGCCGCATCGAGATCGAGCGAGTCGAGGTCGTAACGACGCGACTCGAGCTGCGGGTAGCGACGCCGGAACGCATCGAGCGCGGCGCTCCCCTGCTCCTCGAGCAGCTTGCCGACGCTCCACGCGTCGCGCGGCTCGTAGACTTCGACGTCGTGGCCGCGCGCCAGGAGCTCGGCCGCGATGCCGCGCAGGAAATGCGCGTTGCCGTGATTCCAGTCCGAGATCAGCGAGTGGTAGAACAGAACGAGCTTCATGCGGCACCCTCCGCGAGCAGCGTGCCGTCGAGCAGACTTCTGTACCGTTCGACATAGTCCGCGGCCATGCGTCTTGCGCCGTAGCGCAGCGCGCGCGCGCGGGCTGCCTCGCCGCGGGCCCGGCGCTCGTCCGGATCGTCGATCAGCCGCTGCAGCGTGTCGCGCAGCGCGGCCGGGTCGTCAGGGTCGACGAACAGCGCGACGCCGTCCCACAGCTCGCGCAGGGACGCGATGTCCCCGAGCACGAGCGGACAGCCGGAAAGCGCCGCTTCGAGCACGGCGAGCCCGAAAGGCTCATAGCGCGCGGGATGCGCGAAAGCGGCCGCCGAGCGGTAGTACTCCGCGGTCCTCGCTCGCGACAAGCGGCCGAGCAGCACGGCCGAGCGGCCGGCGTCGAACGCTCCGCGGCCGTGCTCGCCCGCGATCACGACCGGGCGGCCGAGCTCCGGCGCGATGCGCGCGAGCTGGCGCAGGTTCTTCGCCTCGTCCCACACGCGCCCCGCGGCGAAGACGAAAGCTCCTTTCCGTCCGTCGCCCGCGGGCCAGCGGGAGACGTCGATGCCGTTCGGTATGACCGCCGCGCGCCGGCCGGGCCCCGCGTCGCCCAGCCCCGCTTCAGGATAGCAGTCGCGGAACGCGTCGAGCATGGCCCGCGTCGGCGCGACGACGAGGTCCGCTCCGGCAATCGCGTCCACGACGCAGTCGCGATAGCGCCGCCACTCCGGTCCCGGATCCTCGCCATGCACGGCGCGCCACCACGACCACACGCAGGAATGCGCAACGAGCACGACCGGCACGTCCCACCGGGCCGCGGCCGGCCCGAAACAATTGAAGTGCAGCAGATCGCAGCGCGTGTCGCGCAGCAGCTTGCGAATCCACGCCGTCGCGCGCTCGACGTCCTGCCACGGCTGCTCCATCCATTCGAGCCGGTAGCTCGACTCGTGCAGCTCGGCGTTGGTCAGTCGCCGCGCCTCGGCGCGCTCCTCCTCGGAAAGGGGGCCGCCGAGCGACGCGATGACGACCTCGCAGCCGAGCGCGCCGAGCTGTCGGATCAGCTCCTGGCTGTACGACCACACGCCGCCGGCCGCATCGGTGGTCATCAGAATCCTCATGCCGCGCCGTCCCCTGCTTCTCGCCCGTAGATCCGATCGATGACGCGCGCGGTCGTGATCAGGTGAGCCGTGTCCGGGTCGCAGCCCTCGCCGTCGCCGACACGGCGGGCCCAGTCGATCAGCGCCCGGCCGGGCCACGCGTCGGGCGGCGCGGCGAGCGGCACGGACTCGGCGCCGCGGCACAGCTCGACCTCGAAGTCGTAGAACGAGCCCGCGACGTTGCGGATCGCCGCGCCGCCCTCGGTGCCGAAGATCCGGCAGCCGATGATCGCGCCGCGCCCGGCGGAGGCGCGCCACGAGCAGCTCAGGTGCGCGTCCACTCCACCCGCGTACAGCACGTCCGCGATGACGAAATCCTCCGCGCACGCGACGGGCGGCTCGAGCCGGCGGCCGGCGCTGAAGCACCTCGCGTTGACGGTCTGCGGCTCGCCGGCGCCGAGCAGCCAGTGACACAGATCGAGCAGGTGGCAGCCGAGATCGAGCAGACAGCCGCCGCCCGAGCGCGCGACGTCGTAGTACCACCCGGCGTCGGGACCGTAGGCGTTGTGAAAGCACAGCTCGGCCGCGGTCACGGTGCCGAGCTCTGCGCGCGCGATCGCGCACTTGAGCTCCGGCACTCCGGCGAGAAAGCGGTACGACCAGTCGACGCCGAGCGGCAGGTCGTGCCGGCGGGCCAGCTCGACGATCTTGACCGTGTCCTTCGCCGTCAGCGCAAGCGGCTTCTGGCAGAACACCGCGATGCCGCGCTCGAGCGCGGCCGCCGCCTGCGGAGCGTGCAGCGCGTTCGGAGTGGCGATCACGATTCCGTCGAGCGGCTCGTCCAGCAGCTCGTCGAAGTCGCCGCACAGCGCGGGCTCCGTGTCGAGCGCGGCAATTGCCGCATCGAGCCGCCGCGGATCCGGCTCGCACAGCGCGGCGATCTCGCCGGCGCCCGATTCGGCAAGCGCCTGCATCCGCTGCGCGCCGATCCAGCCGAGGCCGGCGAAGCCGAGCCGCGGCGGGCGCGCAATCCGCGGCGCGGGGGAACGCGCCGCTGCCGCGTCTCGCGCCTGTTCCGCCCTCGCGGCCCTCACGGCGCGAGCACCGCTTTCGTGAAACCGTCGGGTCTTTCGGCCAGCAGCCGGAACGCGCGATCGATGTCGTGGAGCCCGAACCGGTGCGACAGCAGCGGCCAGGGGTCGAGCCGCCGCTCGCGGATCGCGTCGAGCGCATTGCGGATGCCGCCGACGTAGCGAGCGGGGGCCCGCTCGTGCGCGTTGACGACGTCGATGCCCTTCCAGTTCCACTGCTGCATGTTGACGGTACGCAGCCCCTCCTGGTGGTAGCCCGCGACGACCAGCCGGCCGCCCGTCGCGACGAGATCGGCTGCGGCATCGAGGCCCTGCTGCACGCCCGTGCACTCGACGACGCGCGCGTAGCGTCCTGCGTCGGCCGCGGCCTCCTGGATCGGCCTTGCAGCGACGGCACCCTGCGCCCGCGCCTGCTCGAGCGACCACGGTCTCGCCGAATACGCGGCGACCCGCGCGCCGGCCGCGGTCGCGATCTGGATCACGACACTGCCGATGAATCCGGCGCCGACGACGGCGACGTCCTGGTCCGCCTCGATGCCCGCCCGGTCGACGACGTTCATCGCACAGGCGAACGCTTCACCGGGGAACGGCATCCCGTCCAGCTCCTGCGGTATCACGACGAGCTCGTCCGCGTTCGCGACGTCGCATTCGGCGTAAGCCCTGTAGGAAAGCCCCGTGACCCGCTGGCCGATCATCAGCCCGCGCACGGCCTCGCCGAGCTCGCGCACGCGGCCCCAGGGTTCGTGGCCGGGAGCGCCCGCGGTCAGCGGATACCGAAACCACGGCCGGCCTTGCCAGGCCGGGATATTCGACGCGCAGATGCCGCAGCCTTCAAGCTCGAGCAGCACCTGATTCGGCCCGAGCTCGTCGATGTCCCGCTCGGCCACGGCGTGCTCACCGTTGCCGAGGAACACGGCAGCTCTCATGCCCAGCTCGCCCCCCTTTTCAGTTCCGGCGCCGCGGGTTCGGCGGCCTCCTGCGTAAGCCATGTCCACAGCCGCTCGATGCCCGCGTCAGGCGACGTGGTCGGCGCCCAGCCGGTCTCGGCCGTGAAGCGTCGGCAATCGGCGGCGAAATAGAGCTGATCGCCCGGCCGCGGCTCGTCGAACGCGAGCTCCAGCGGACGCCGCGACAGCGACTCGGCGGCTTCGATCAGCTCGAGCAGGCTCATGCTGTTGGCCGGGCCGCCGCCGATGTTGAACGCCCGCCCCGACAGGGACTCGATCTGCCGCCTTGCGGCCGCGAGCGCGGCGACGAAATCCTCGATGAACAGCAGATCCCGCACCTGGCGCCCGTCGCCGAAGATCGTCAGCGGTGCGCCGTCGAGCGCCGAGCGCAGGAAGTGCGTCACCCAGCCCTGATCGCTGTTGGCCCGCTGCCGCGGCCCGTAGATGCAGCTCATGCGGAAGACGACCGCGTCGATTCCGAAGCTGTGGCAGTAATCGAGCACGTACTGATCGGCCGCGCCCTTCGAGCACCCGTAAGGGCTGATGAAGTCGAGCGGCCGATCCTCGCCGATGCCGTGCGCGCGAATGCGCTCGTCCTCGGGCTGGTAGCGTTTCGCCTCCGCGCGCATCGCGACGTCGTCGAGCGCGCCGTAGACCTTGTTGGTGGACGCGAACAGCAGGCCCGGCCGTGCCCGGCTGCGGCGCACCGCTTCGAGCACGTTCAGCGTGCCGGCGACGTTGATCGCGTGGTCCTCGAGCGGATCGCCGAGGCTGGTCGTGACCGCGACCTGCGCCGCGAGGTGGTAGACGAAATCGCTGCCGTCGACGGCGTCCCGGACCACCTTCGCGTCACGTACGTCGCCGGCGACGTGCCGAAGCCGCTCGCCGTGCCGCGCCTCGAGCCACCTGAGATTCGCCTCGACGCCCGGGCGGGACAGATTGTCGAGCA
>JAFGNC010000084.1 GCA_016927175.1 Gammaproteobacteria bacterium
GCGTCGATGTTCTTCACGCGCGCGTGCGGCATGGGGCTGGTGAGCAGCTTGCAGAACACCATGCCGTCGGCGCGGAAGTCTTCCGAGTACTTCGCCTTGCCGGTGACTTTGGCTTTGACATCCGGCGGGACGAAGTCCTTGCCGATCAAGTTGTACGCCATCGCTAATCCCCCGATGTTCAGTGGGCCCCGATGTTCAGTGGGCGCAGCCGCACGCCTCGCGGCGCGGCGTGGGAGCATCGGGCGATGATACCGAAGATCCTTCGGCCGGGCACGAGCAGGGACCCGGCCGCGACGCCGGCCAGAGAGCCGGCCCGGCACCCGGAGGGAGGCGCACGGATCTCACGATCGTCTCGCCACGGCACCAGCACCCGCCCGAGGATCTCACGACGGTCCCGCTACGGCACCAGCACCTCGAGCGGCGGCTCGTCGAGCGCGGCACGCTGCTCTCGCAGCGCGAGCACGTGGTCTTCCCAGTATTTCGGTTCCGCGAACCACGGGAACGCGCGCGGGAACGCCGGATCCTGCCACCGCCGCGCGAGCCACGCCGCATAGTGGATGATCCGCAGGGACCTCAGCGCCTCGACCAGATGCAGCTCGCGGTAGTCGAAATCCCGGAACTGCTGATAGCCCTCGAGCAGATCCGCGAGCTGCAGCGCCATGTCGTCCCGGGTGCCTGACAGGAACAGCCACAGATCCTGCACGGCCGGGCCGTTCACGCAGTCGTCGAGGTCCACGAAATGCGGCCCGCCGTCCGTCCACAGGACGTTGCCCGGATGGCAGTCGCCGTGGATGCGCAGCGCCCGGTAGGCGCCCGCGTCGGCGAAGCGCCGCTCGACGGCGTCGAGGACGTCGGTCGCGATGCTCGTGTAGCTGTCGGTCAGGTGCTGGGGTACGAAGCCGCTCAGCTGCACCACCTCGACCGACTCCCAGCCGAGCGTCTCGACCGCGAGCGTCGCGCGATGCCGAAACGGCTCGAGCGCGCCGAAAGCGTGCATCCGGCCGATCACGCGGCCCATGAAGACGCGATCCTCGGCCGTCGACAGCTCCGGCCAGCGGCCGCCCCGACGCTCGAACAGCGCGAAACGGTAACCGTCGTGCTCGTGCAGCGTCGCGCCGGCGGAAAAGGCGTCGGCGGAAAAGGGGTCAGGGCCCTTTTCGTCCGGAAAAGGGCCCTGACCCCTTTTGTGTCTGTCGAGGACGATCGGGGGCACGACGGGGATGTCCTCCGCCGCCAGATCCAGCGCGAAGCGATGCTCCTCGAGGATGGCGTCGTCGGACCAGCGGCCGGGCCTGTAGAACTTCGCCACGATGAAGCCGTCCGGCGTGCCGAGCTGATACACGCGGTTCTCGTAGCTCGCGAGGGCGATAATGCTGCCGTCGCACTCGAAGCCGACGCTTTCGGCGGCCGCCAGGATCACGTCCGGGCTCAGGCGCGCATAGGGAACTTCAACGTTCATCGTCACTCTGCTGTACGATCGGAGGGCCCGACATGTCGAAGCACATCGCGACCGAAAATTCCGCTGCCGCCGCGGCGCCCCGCCGCCGCCCGGGCGGCGCCGGCAGCTTCGCCCGCGCGGCGCTGCTCGTTGCCGGCGCCGTCTGCGTCTCCGCAGCCGCGCAGCCGCCTGTAGAAGAGAACACGGTGAACGGTATCATCCCTTACCCTACTCATGTATCGACGCTGGACAACGGCCTGAAGGTCATCGTGATGCCGATGCCGAGCAACGGCATCGCCACCTACTGGTCCATCGTACGCACCGGCTCCCGCGACGAATACGAGGAAGGCCGCACGGGCTTCGCGCACTTCTTCGAGCACATGATGTTCCGCGGCACCGAAAAATATCCCGCCGACGTCTACCAGCAGATTCTGACGGAGATGGGCGCCGACGCAAATGCGTATACGACCGATGACCTGACCGCCTACCACGTCACGGTCGCCGCGGACGACCTCGAGCGCGTCATCGAGCTCGAGGCGGACCGGTTCCGGAACCTGTCGTACTCCAGGCAGGATTTCGAGACCGAGGCGGGCGCCGTGTACGGCGAATACCGCAAAAGCAAGACCGACCCGTTCTTCGTGCTGTACGAGAGGATGCGACAGACGGCGTTCGGGAAGCACCCGTACGGGCACACGACGCTCGGCTACGAGGAAGACATCGCGGCGATGCCGGGAATGTACGACTACTCGAAGGCGTTCTTCTCCCGTTACTACCGGCCGGACAACACCATTCTGTTCATTGCGGGCGACGTCGAGCCCGAGGCGGTGCTGCCGGTCATTCGCGAGCACTACGGCGAGTGGCGGCCCGGCTACGTCGCGCCGGAAGTCGCGGAGGAGCCGCCGCAGCGCGAGGAGCGGCGAGTGGCGGCGACCTATGCCGGCCAGACGCTGCCGATCCTGTGGGTCAGCTACAAAGTCGAGCGGCTCGATCCCGCGAACCCGACCCGCGTCGCCGCGGACCTGCTCGCGGACCTCGCTTTCGGCCCCACCAGCGACGCTTATCGCCGCCTCGTGATCGAGGAGCAGGTCGTCGAGTTTCTCGACGCGGACGTCGGCGCGAACCGCGATCCCGGGGTGTTCGATATCTATACCCGCGTCAAGGATCCCGAGAAGGTGGATTACGTGCTCGGGATCATCGACAACACGGTCGCCGCCTACCGGGAATCGCCTCCCGATCCGGAGCGCCTGACGGCGCTGAAATCGCGGGTCAAATACGGCTTCCTGATGGGACTCGAGACGCCGGACGCGGTCGCGTCGCGCGTCGCGCGGCACATCGCCATCAGCGGCGGTCTCGACGAGCTCGAGGCTCTGCACGCGGCGTATGACGAGGTCACGCCGCAGGGCGTGCTGGCGGCCGCGCGCGCGTATCTGGCCGCCGAGCGGCGCACCGTCGGCGTGCTGCGGTCTGCTGCCGACGGCGCCGCCGCGCCGGCCGGCAACGACTCTGGCCCGTCCGCGCGCGACGCGCTGCTCGGCGTCGAAGCGGACCCGACGGTGTCGTTCTCGATCACGTTCGACGTCGGCTCGCAGGACGACCCGCCCGGCAAGGAAGGCCTCGCCTACCTGACGGGCGAGATGATCTCCGACGCGGCAACGGAGCGGAACAGCTATCAGCAGATCCTCGAGAAGCTCTACCCTCTCGCCTCCGGCTACGAGGCGCGCGTAGACAAGGAGACGACGACGCTGACGGGACGCACGCACCGCGACAATCTCGAGCAGTTCCTGCCGCTGCTGACCGACGCCTACCTGCGTCCGGCTTTCGATCCGAAAGACTTCGAGCGCATCAGGAGCGACGCGCTGAACTTCATCCGCAACGAGCTGCGCTACTCCTCGGACGAGGAGCTCGGCAAGGCGGCGCTGCACGAGCTCGTGTTCCGCGGCACGCGCTACGCCCACCCGCCCGAGGGAACGGTTGCCGGGCTCGAGAGCATCACGCTCGAGGATGTGCGCCGCTTCTACGAGCGCCACTACACGGCCGCGAGGATGCGCTTCGGCGTCGGCGGCGGCTTCGACCGGCAGGTCGTAGACGCGCTTGCGGCATCGCGCGCGCAGCTCCCGCAAGGCGACGCGGGCGAAGCGCCCGGGATCGCGGCTCCGCCCATCGACGGCCGCGAGGTGCTGCTCGTAGACAAGCCGGGCGCCGACGCTTCGATCAGCTTCGGCTTCCCGCTGTCCGTTTCGCGAGGCGAGCGCGACTTCTATGCGCTCGCGATCGCGAACTCGTGGTTCGGCGAGCACCGCAACCAGGCGAGCCACCTGTTCCAGGTCATCCGCGAGGCGCGGGGCCTGAACTACGGCAACTATTCCTATATCGAGGCGTTTCCGGAAGGCGGCGAGCGGCAGATGCCACCCGTCAACGTGCCGCGCCGGCAGCAGCTCTTCGAGGTCTGGATCAGGACGCTGCCCAACGAGCAGGCGCATTTCGCGCTGCGCGCCGCGATGCGCGAGCTCGAGCGGCTCGTCGACCGCGGAATGTCGGCCGCCGAGTTCGAGCTGACACGCTCGTTCCTGAAGAAGTACGTGCTGCACTTCGCGGACACGACGGCGCGCCGGCTCGGTTACGCCGTCGACGACCGCTTCTACGGTCTGACGGAGGAGGGACACCTCGAGCGGTTCAGCCGCATCCTCGACGAGCTGACGGTCGAGGACGTGAACGCCGCTATCAGGCGTCACCTCCAGTATCGCGATCTGAAGATCGCGATCGTGACCGGCGAGGCCGCGGCTGTCGCGGAAGCTCTGGCGGCGGACGCGCCGAGCCCGATCGAGTACGCGACGCCGAAGCCGCAGTCGATCCTCGAGGAGGACCGGGAGATCGCGTCGCATCCGCTCGGCATCGACGCGGAGGACATCGAGATCGTGCCGGTCGACCGAGTCTTCGCCGACTGACGGAGACAAAAGGGGTCAGGGCCCTTTTTCGCCACCTGAATCTCGGA
>JAFGNC010000508.1 GCA_016927175.1 Gammaproteobacteria bacterium
AGCATGGTTTCGGTATTGAACGCGAACGCGACCGTACCCGCGGTGTCCACCGCTATCGCGCCGCCTTCGCCGCCGAGTGCCGACAGGCGGTGGTGAACGGCGAGATCGGCGGCGCGCTGAACGTCTTCGCCGGCGTACTCGATGGCCGCGGCGATGTCTCGCGCGACCGTCGCGCGGATGAAGAACTCTCCCTGACCGGTGCAGGACACTGCGCACGAATCGTTGCTGGCGAAGCAGCCCGCGCCGATGATCGGCGAGTCGCCGACGCGGCCGGGCCATTTGTTGGTCAGCCCGCCCGTCGACGTCGCGGCGGCGAGGTTGCCGTGCCTGTCGATCGCGACGGCGCCGACGGTACCGTGCTCGCCCGATGGCGGCACCGCGGGCGGGGAGCGCCGCGCCGCCTCAAGCGCTTTCCAGCGATGCGCCGTCCAGAACCAGGCCTCGTCGGCGGCTTCGATACCTTCGGCCGACGCGAATGCGGCCGCGCCTTCTCCGTACAGGAACACGTGCGGCGAACGCTCCATGACGCGCCGCGCGAGCACGACCGGATTGCGGATGCCGCGAAGCCCGGCGACGGCGCCGGTGCCGAGCGTCCGCCCGTCCATGACGGACGCTTCGAGCTCGATCTCGCCGCGGGCATTGAACACGGAGCCCCGTCCCGCGTTGAACAGAGGCGAGTCCTCGAGCAGCCTGACCGTCTCCTCGACCGCATCGAGGCTGCTGCCGCCGCGCTCGAGCAGCCTCGCGCCGGCCGCGAGCACGTCGCGGAGCGCGGCGCGTATCTCGGCGGCCCTATCCTCGAGCAGGGCCTCGCCGCGGTTGACGCCGGCCCCGCCGTGCACGGCCAGCGACCAGGTCCGCCTGCCGGGCCGGCGGTTCATGTCTGGGTCCATTCGGGCGTACCGGGCGCGTTGATCCGTCTCCTGCGCCCAGCTTAACGGAGAACGAAGCGGCGGTGCGGCGGCGGGCTAACGCTGATCCAGAACGGAGCGCACGCGGCGCGCGAGCTCGGCGCGGCGGTAGGGCTTGCTCAGCAGATTGACGCCCTGATCGAGGCGGCCGCGATGGATGATCGCATCGCGCGAGTACCCGGACGTGTACAGCACTTTCATCGTCGGCCGCAGCGCGAGCGCGGCGGCCGCGACTTCGCGCCCGCTCATGCCGCCCGGCATCACGACGTCGGTGAACAGCAGGTCGATGTCGGAGTGCCGCCGCACAAGCTCCACCGCCTCGGGACCGGAAGCCGCTTCGAGCACGGCGTATCCGAGGCCGGCGAGCTGCTCGCTGGCGTAGCGCCGCACGAGCTCGTCGTCCTCGACGAGCAGCACCTTTTCCGAGCCACCGAGCGTTCGCGCCTCGAACATGTCGTCTGAAGACTGGCTGTCGGCGCGGTCGGCGCTGCGCGGCAGATACATCCTGACGGTCGTGCCGCGGCCGACCTCGGACGTAACGTTCACGTGACCTTGCGATTGCTTGGCAAAGCCGTACACCATCGACAGGCCGAGCCCGGTGCCTTTGCCTTTCTGCTTCGTCGTGAAGAAGGGCTCGAACACCCTCGGCAAGTCGTCGGGAGCGATGCCGGTGCCGGTGTCGGACACGCAGATCATGACGTAATCGCCGGCCTCTACGTCGTGCCAGCGCTCGGCGCTGGCGCCGTCGAGCGTGGCGTTCGCGACCTCGACCGTCAGTCTGCCGCCGTCCGGCATCGCGTCGCGCGCGTTGATGCAGAGGTTCAACAGCGCATTCTCGAGCTGGCCGGGATCGACCAGCGCCGGCCACGCGTCCTCCGCCGCCGCGTAACGGATCGCGACGTGCGCTCCGAGCGCGCGGCGCAGCAGCTCGTCCATGCTCGAGATCAGCTTTCCGACGTCGGTGGGCTTCGGCGCCAGCGCCTGGCGCCGCGCGAAGGCGAGCAGACGCTGCGTCAGCTCCGCGCCGCGCTGGGCGCCCTTGCTGATGCTCGCGGCGAGCGGCCGGGCCGAGGCATCGTTCCGCAGGTGCTCCATCAGCAGCTCGGCATTGCCGAGGATCACCGTCAGCAGATTGTTGAAATCGTGCGCGACCCCGCCCGTCAGCTCGCCGATCGCCTGCAGTCGCCTGCTCTGCGACAGCGTCTCCGCCGTCCGCCGCTCCTGCAGCATCCTCGTCACGTGCAGGGCCACGCCGTCGACCAGTGTGCGCTCTTCTCGCAGAAACGGCCCCTCGCCGCCCCGCTGATGCTCACGCTCGGCGGCGTAGCCGACCTCGACGAAGCCTGCGTCCGACGACTTTTCCGCGAACGTGCTGCGCAGCGCCGCGACCGGCGAGCGCCAGCCCGCGCTGCGATGCTCGCGCTCGCCGTAGACGACGCGTGCCACCGCGACGTCCTTGTGCAGCAGGCTGTGCGGCAGGACAGACGCGATCTCGTCGAAGAGGTCGTCCGCCGGGCCGTCTCCTGTCGTCGTCAGCTCGAGCACGCGGTAGAGGCATTTCAGCTCTTTCATCCGCTCGCGCAGCGCGATCTCGGCGTTCTTCCGTTCGGATATGTCCTGCAGCGCGCCCTGCACGCGGACGATCTTCCCGGAGGCGTCGCGTATGGCCTCGCCGACCGCGCGGGCCCACAGGCGCCGCCCGCGGGCCGTGATGATCTGCAGCTCGACGTCGAAGGAGGTTCCGTCGCGGACACAGGCGTCGAACGCTTTGCGGATCGTCGGCCGGTGCTCCGGGGCATAGAACTCGATGCATCGGTCGATCGTCGGCCGGAAGTCTTCGTCCACCTCGTGGATCGCGCGGATCTCGTCGGACCAGGTGATCTCAGCACGCGGCCACTCGACCGCCCATGCGCCGAGCCGCGTGATTCGCGAAGCCGCGTCGAGCAGCGCCTGGTTCCGCCGCAAGGCGGTCTCGGAACGCTCGCGCTCGATCGCGATGCCGACGATGTGCGTCATCTGCGCCATCAGCTCGAGATCCCCCTCGCTCGGCGAGCGCGGATTGCGGAAGTACAGGGCGAACGTCGCGACGACGTCGCCCGCCCGGTCGAAGACGGGCAGCGACCAGCAGGCGCGCAGATCGTGAGCCAGCGCGAACGTTCGTCCGGCCGCCCACATCGGGTCCGTCGCGATGTCCGTCGCGATGACCGGCTCGCGCCGATGCGCGGCCGTGCCGCAGGAGCCCATCAACGGCGCCACGGGCAGCCCGTCGACGGCCTTCGCGAACGCATGCGGAAGGTGCGGGGCGGCCGCCGGCCTCAGGCGGCGCCCGTCCGGATCCACGATCAGCACGGAGCCGATGCCCTCCGGCACGGCGTCTTCGACCGCGAGGATCACGCGGTGCAGCACGTCGGTCATGGCCGCGCCGGACGAGATCATTTCCAGGATCTCGCGCTCGCTCTCGCGCAGACGCTCCGTCCGGTCCCGCTCGATCAGCTCGTCGGCTTCATGATCGGTGATATCGGTGATGTAGCCTTCGAGCGCGAGCAGGGCGCCCGAAGCGGAGCGCACGCCGCTGCCTTGCTCCCATACGAGCTTGTGGCTGCCGTCACGGGACACGAGGCGGTAGCTCAGCCGATAAGGATGCCCCGCATGCAGGGCACGTTCGACTTCGGCTCGGACGCGCTCGAGGTCGTCCGGATGAATCAGGTCCTTGAACGACGTGCGCGCGTTGTCGAGGAGATCGTCGACGCCGTAGCCGGTCAGCTGCTCGGCGCCGGCGCTGACGAACTGCATCGTCCGTTCGGCGTCGTTGCGGCAGCGATAGACCATGCCCGGCACGTTGGAGAACAGCATGTCGACGGAGGTCTCCGTCTCGCGCAGCATCGACGCGACGCTCTGCTCGTTGCGCGTGTCGCCGTCACGGATCGGAGATCGTCCGTTGCTCATACCGGAATCAAGATACCCTGGACGCTTTCAGCTGGAGCGGGGCCGACGTCGCGCGCGCTCGAAGGTGCTGCTGCCGTGCTCGAGGTGCGTCGCCGACGGCTCGCACCGGTCGGTCTGGCAACGCTAATGGATGAGCCGCGGAGGGGCTTGCGACTCTGTCACACAACCGCCTTTCTCCACAGATCTTCACGCCGTCTCGCCGCTCGGCTGCCGGCACGGCGCGCTGCCGGCGGCGTGCCGCCGAGGTCCGCTCTGGTCAGGCCTCGCGTTTCGCGTCCGCGCCGGCTGCCGCTTTCCGCCCCGCACGCTCCGCCGAAGCGGCGCGCCGGCTTTCCCTCCACAGCCGGACGCCGCGGTACAGCAGCGCAATGCCGGCCCACGCCGCGACGATGCTGAGCGGGTAGGCGAGCACGCGCGGGAACAGCGCGAACGCGATCGCCAGGCCGCAGAGCGCGATGCCCGTGATCGTCGTCAGCCGTGCCTCGATGGGGCCGAGCACGCGCCGGTTCGTGAACGCGGCGCCGACGGCATGACCGATGCGGACCGCGCCCGCTGCGGCGCGGCCGGCGCTGCCGCGCCCGACGCGCCGTTCGCGCCCGAGGCGCAGTCTGCGACCGCCGTGCGGGCGGTGCCGCCGCCGCTCTTCACCGACGGCTCTCATCCGATGGCGCCGGCTCAGCACGATCTCGGTCGAGTTCTCGAGGTCCTCCAGGTACATCTGCTCCATCTGCTCGGCAAACGCCGCATTCTCGATCACGGCGTCGAGCTCGCAGTTGCCGAGCCAGCTCGCGATGTTCAGGTTCGTGGAGCCGACGCGGGCCCAGCTGCCGTCGGCCACGGCGGACTTGGCGTGCAGCATCGTCCCGTTCCACTCGTACACGCGTACGCCGGCCTCGAGCAGCGGCCGGTAGCCGGAGCGAGAGATCGGACGCAGCATCGGAATGTCGGTCGAGTTCGGCACGAGCAGGCGCACGTCGATGCCGTCCTTGGCGGCCGCGCGCAGAGCCTGCACGTACGGCGTCAGCCCGGCGTAGTAGGCGTCCGTCAGCCAGAGCCTCGCGCCCGCGAGCGCCGCGACGAGCTGGTCGACCCGCAGCATTCCGGCCGTCGCCGGTTCCGTCGCGACGATGCGCATGCTGACGTCGCCGGCCGGCGCCGGCACGCCCGGAACGTCCTCCGGCGGAAGCGGCTCGCCGAGCAGCGCCCACATCCGGATGAAGCTGCGCTCGATCTCCGTGACGGCGCGCCCGCGCACCTCGACGCCGGTGTCACGCCACGGCTCGATCTGCCGGGACGGGTCCCCGAGCCACATGCGACCGACGCAGAGGCCGGTGATGTATCCCACCTTGCCGTCCACCGACAGCATCTTGCGGTGATCGCGCGACAGCCAGCCGAAAGGGCTTTCGAGCTTCGGCGGGTTGTAGCAGCGCACCTCGACGCCGCTCGCGCGCAGGTCTTGCCAGAATCGGCTCGACGCCTTGCGGAAGTTGCCGAGCCAGTCGTAGATCAGCCTGACCCGCACGCCGGCGCGCGCCTTGTCCGACAGCGCCTCCGCGAGCTCGCGGCCGACCTCGTCGTCGCAGACGAAGTAGCTCTCGAAGTGGATGTGGTGTTGCGCGGCGCGGATCGCCGCGAACCAGGCGGGATAATTCTCGGCCGCGTCCTTCAGCAGGCGCACGCTGTTGCCGCGGATCAACGGCGCGCCGGCCGCGCGCGAGAACGGGTCGTCGATCACGTCGTTCAGCAGCGCGGCCGAGGCCGTCGCGTCAGCGCGCTCGTCCCTGTCGGGAGAGGGGGTGCCGGTCATCGTGCAGAACTTCCGCAGTCCTTCCGTATGAGTCTGCGGTTTCCGCTCCGACGATGCCAGTGGCCATGGAGCAGGAAGACGGCGGCCTGTCGGCGCCGCGCCGCCGGCGGCTCCGGCAGCGGCGCGCGGGCACGGTCGCGAGGCTAGCCTCTGTTGAACCAGCCCGGCTTGTCGAGCGGGCTGATCCGCGCCGCCGCGGCCTGCGGGCCGTGCGTGTCCTCTTCCGTCGCAGGACGCTCGCCGTTGCCCGGCGCATCGTCCGGCCGGAGCGGCCACGGCGGGTTCTCCCTGCGCTCGGAGCTCGGATTACGAGGCTTGTGCAGGTAGTCCTTCTCCAGGACGACGGTAGCTTCGTGTTCCATGCTTCTGATCCCTTCACGCGCCCGTTCGTAATCCGGGTCTCGTTTGTGTGAGTGCGGCAACGGTTCCGCAAGATAGGTGCGCAAGCTAAATGGTTTCCGAGACGTACTTCACATGTCGCATGCGCAGGGGAATAGGCCCGGACGGTCATTAGGGGAAACGCTCAGGATTGACGGCCCGATCGGTTCGTTACACGCCGTTTTTGCGCTTCTCGTGCCCCCCCGGGCGTTTCGGTCGGCGGGGCGGCCTGGGCCGCCCCTGCTGCCGGCCGGAAGCCTCTGCTGCCCGACTCGGGCCCCGGTCGACAGCCGTTTTTCCACCGCCTATAGTCGGTACGAGCACGCGAGGCGGCGCCTGCCGGCGCCTGCCGGCGCCGAAGTCTGGACGAAGCGGGGTCACGGGGGGCCGATGCACAATGACGCATGACAACATCGATCAGCGCGTTTTCGATCTCTATGACGAGTACTGTCACGGCAAGATCGACCGGCGCGAGTTCCTGCAGAAGGCGGCCGCCATCAGCATAGGCGGCGCCTCCGCGCTTGCGATGGCGCAGAGCCTTTTCCCCCGCTATGCCGAGGCTCAGACCGTCTCGTTCACGGACGAGCGGATCAGACCGCAGTACGTGGAGTACATCTCCCCGGGCGGCACGTCCGGAAAGATGCGCGGCTACCTGGTTCAGCCGAATGGGGAAGGGCCGTTCCCGGCCGTTCTCGTCATCCACGAGAACCGCGGCCTGAACCCGTACATCGAGGACGTCGCGCGCCGTGCCGCCGTTGCGGGCTTCCTGGCCCTGGCTCCGGACGGGCTGTCGCCGGTCGGCGGTTATCCCGGCAACGACGACGAAGGCCGCGAGCTGCAGAGGAGCCTCGATCCGGACGAGCTGCTGCAGGACATGTTCAACAGCGCCCGCTTCCTGAGGGACCACAGGCTGTCCACGCGCAGGCTCGGCGCGACCGGTTTCTGCTGGGGCGGCGGCGCCGTCAACTATCTCGCCTGCAGGCTCGGCGAGGGTATTCATGCCGCCGTGCCGTTCTACGGCGCCGCGCCGCCGAGCGAGGACGTCGCGAAAATCCGGGCGCCGCTGCTGATCCAGTATGCGGCCAACGACGAGCGCATCAATTCCATGTGGCCGCAGTTCGAGGAAGCGCTCGAGGCCAACGGAATCGACTACCGGATGCACATGTACGAGGGCACGAATCACGGCTTCCACAACAATTCCACGCCCCGATACGACGAGGAGGCGGCGAACCTCGCCTGGGAACGAACGATCGAGTTCTTCCGCGAGCACCTGAGCTGACGGTGCGCCGGCGACGCCGCGGCCGATCGAATCGCCTTCGGCGCCGCGTGCCGACGGCGGGATCTACGGACCCTTGCAGATGAGAGAGACGACGATGGATTCATTCCCGACAACGAACCCCCGGCACCGCAGAACCGTAGCGCGGCTCGTGCTCGCGGCGGCCCTGGCCGCCACGCCCGTCCTGGCGCAGCAGGTCAGCGGCGACCGCATCGAGACCGGCAACGGCGATCTGATCGTGCAGCCCCTGAGTCATGCGACGTTCGCGATGAGCTGGAACGGGGAAGTCGTCTACGTCGATCCGGTCGGCGGCGCGGCGACGTTCGAGGGTCTGCCGAGGCCGGACCTGATCCTCGTGACCGACGTCCACGGCGACCACATGGATGCCGAGACGCTCGCCGCGGTTGCCGAAGACGGTACTCGCATCGTCGCGCCGCAGGCGGTCGCGGACGAGTTGCCGGAAGACCTGCGCGGCAGGGTGGAAGTGCTCGCGAACGGCGACGAGACGGAGGTGCTCGGCATCGGGATCGAAGCGGTGCCGATGTACAACCTGACCGAGGGCCGGCTGGATTATCACCAGAAGGGCCGCGGCAACGGCTACGTCGCGACCTTCGCCGGCACGCGTGTCTATATCGCGGGCGACACGGAGGACATCCCGGAGATGCGCGCGCTCGAGGACATCGACGTCGCGTTCGTGCCGTTCAACCTCCCGTACACGATGACCGAGGAGCAGGCGGCCGACGCGGTGCGCGAGTTCGCGCCCGACATCGTGTATCCGTATCACTACCGCGGCAGCGACGTCGACAGGTTCGCCGAGCTGGTCGGCGAGGACAGCGGCGTCGAGGTGCGCATCGGGGAGTGGTACTGATCCCTCGCCGAGCGCAGGCCGCCGCCGACGTCACGGCGGCGGCCCGTGCCGCACCGGCTCGGGCGCGTCGCGGCCGCTCGGACGCAACTTACAGCCGAAGACCGAGCTGACGGGCGACGATGATCATTACGTAGTAGGCAGCGACCGTCGCCGCCACCGCTGCCGCCAGGCTGACGTAGAAGTTCACGCCGCGGCCGAGGAGCAGCGGCAGCGTCACGAAGAGCACGAGTGACGGCAGCACCAGCCAGAACACGCTCCGCGCAAGCGCCGCGACCTGCGCCGCGTCGCGGGTCTCCGTGTAGAGCCAGATCATCGCCAGCACGGAAACGAGCGGGACCGACGCGAGCACTGCGCCGACGAGCGTGCTGCGTTTCGCTATCTCGGAGATCAGCACGATCAGCGCAGTCGTCACGACGATCTTCGTGATGTAGTACGTCATGCCGGATTCTCCCTCGCGTGGCCGGGCCGGTCGATCCGCGCCTCCTCCCGCCCGTGCACGAGCCGGTACAGCGCCGGCAGCACGACCAGAGTCAGCAGCGTCGAGGACAGAATGCCGCCGATCACCACGGTCGCGAGCGGCCGCTGCACCTCCGAGCCGATGCCGGTATTCAGCGCCATCGGGACGAACCCGAGCGAAGCCACGAGCGCGGTCATCAGCACCGGCCGCAGGCGGGTCAGCGCGCCGTCGACGATGGCCTGGTCGAGCGGCTCGCCGCGCGCGCGCAGGTCGCGGATGAACGACACCATGACGAGGCCGTTCAGCACGGCTATCCCGGACAGAGCGATGAAGCCCACAGCGGCGGAGATGGAGAAGGGGATGCCGCGGAGCAGAAGCGCGGCGACACCGCCGGTCAGCGCGAGCGGCACGCCCGAGAAGATCACGGCCGCGTCGCGTATCGAGCCGAGCGCAATGACGAGCAGAACGCCGATGAGCGCAAGAGTCGCGGGAACGACGACGGCCAGGCGGTTCGTTGCCGATTCGAGGTTGCGGAACGTGCCGCCGTACTCCAGCCAGTACCCGGGCGGGATCTCCACCTGCTCGGCGACTGCGCCCTGCACGTCCGAGACGAACGATCCCAGGTCACGGCCGCGCACGTTCGACGTGACGACGACACGCCGCTTCCCGTTCTCGCGGGGGATCTGGTTGTATCCGGTGACGGTCTCGAGGTTCGCCACCTCCCGCAGCGGAATGTATCCGCCGGCCGGAAGCGGCACCGGCAGATCTGCCAGCGCATCGGGGTCCGCGCGCAGCTTCTCGGGCAGGCGCACGACGATGTCGACGCGCCGGTCGCCCTCGTACAGCTGACCCGCGACCGTGCCGCCCACCGCCGTCGCAACCACGTCCTGCAGCTCGGCGATCGTGAGACCGACTCGCGCCAGCACGTCGCGCTTCGGCCGGATCGTCATGACCGGCAAGCCGGTCGCCTGCTCGACGGCGAGGTCCGCCGCGCCCGGGATCGAGCTCGCCGCCTGCTCGATCTCCGAGCCGAGGCGAATCAGCTCGTCGAAATCGTCGCCGAACACCTTGATTGCGAGCTCCGCGCGTACTCCGGCGATGAGCTCGTTGAAGCGCATCTGGATCGGTTGCAGGAACTCGTATCGGTTGCCGGGGATCGGCGTCACGAGCGCCTCGAGCTCCGCGACGACCTGAGCTTTCGGCTTGTCCGGGTCCGGCCACTCCTCCCGCGGCTTCAGCATGATGAAGTTGTCCGCCACGCTCGGCGGCATCGGGTCGGTCGCCACCTCGGCGCTGCCGATCTTCGCGAACACCCGTTCGACCTCGGGCATCTCGCGGATCCTCGACTCGAGCTCTTCCTGCAGCTCGATCGCCTGCTGCAGAGAGGTGCCGGGGATTCGCAAAGCGTGCATCGCGATGTCGCCCTCGTCCAGGTTCGGCACGAATTCCGTGCCGAGCCGCGTCGCGAGCAGGGCGGAGACTGCGACGAGCACGAGCGCGGCCGCGACCGTCGGCCAGCGGAACCGCAACGCGCCCTGGAGTATCGGACGGTACAGACGGCGGGCCCCGAGCATGATCGGGTTGCGCTTCTCGCGGACCGGTTTCCGAAAAAGCAGGGCGACCCCCGCGGGCACGAACGTCACGGACAGGATCATTGCGCTGACCAGCGCGATGACCACCGTCGTCGCCATCGGGTGGAACATCTTCCCCTCGACGCCGGTCAGCGCGAAGATCGGGATGTACACGGCCGTGATGATGCACACGCCGAAGAGCGCGGGGCGGATGACCTCGCGCGTCGCGGCAAAGACGACGGCCAGCCGGTCCCTCAGCGCCTGCGCGCCGCTCGCGCTCGATTCCGAAAGCCGCCGCAGGCAGTTCTCGACGATGATCACGGCACCGTCCACGATCAGGCCGAAGTCGAGCGCGCCGAGACTCATCAGGTTTGCGCTGACGCGGCTCTGCACCATGCCGGTAATCGTCATCAGCATCGCGAGCGGTATCACGGCCGCCGTCAGCAGCGCCGCGCGCGCGTTGCCGAGCAGCACGAACAGCACCGCGATGACCAGCAGCGCGCCTTCGAGCAGGTTCGTCTCGACCGTGACGAGCGTCTCGTCCACGAGCTCGGTACGGTCGTAGACGGCCGTGGCGGTGATGCCCGGCGGCAATGTCGCCTCGATCTCGTCGAGCTTCTCGGCGACTGCGTTCGCGACCTCGCGGCTGTTCTCGCCGATCAGCATGAAGACCGTGCTCATGACGACCTCGCGGCCGTTCTGGGTCGCCGCGCCCGCGCGCAGCTCCTCGCCCGGTCCGACCGCCGCGACGTCGGCAATCCGTACCGGGGCGGCGCTTCGGTCCGCGACGACGATCTGCTCGATGTCACTGATTTCCGCGGCCTGCCCGGGTACCCGCATCAGCCATTGCGCGCCGTTGCGCTCGATGAATCCGGCGCCGCGGTTGTCGTTGTTCCGGCGCAGCGCCGTCAGCACATCCTCGTAGGTGACGCCGAAGGCCAGCAGCCGCGCCGGGTCCGGCGCGACGAGGATCTCCTTCTTGAAGCCACCGACGGGGTTCACCTCGACCACCCCCGGCACGCGCAGCAGCTGCGGCCGGAT
>JAFGNC010000509.1 GCA_016927175.1 Gammaproteobacteria bacterium
ACGAAGGATTTCTACAAGGACCGCGAGCTGTGGAGCGACCCCCGCTATTTCCGCTGCAACAGCAGCCTGGCACTCGAGCAGCAGCGCGGCGCGAGCCGCTTCAGCGAATATGCGATCGGCGACGACCCGCCGCGAACCGCCGCCTGGGGATATTGCGACCGGGACTATCCGCGCGAAGCGATCGTCAGCCCTTACCGGTTCCACACGGCCGACGCGCACTACGCGGCTCTGCTCGACGAAGCGCGCCGGCGCGGCGGGCCGACCGAGCACACGTATGAAACCGTTCCCGGCGAATGGACCGGCCGCTATGCCAGAGTCAATTTGCAGATGGCTTTCGGCACGTGGTACGGCATGCTGATGGTTCAGATCCCGACCGTCCTTTCCCTGCTGACCGAGGAGTATCGGACGCGGATGGTCCAGCAGCTCTACCACGAGGGCAACACGAACGCGGCGCAGTGGCCGGGGCAGTACTGCTGGCCCGAGGGCTTCATGCGCCGGTGGCACTTCGCCGGCACGCAGGATCACCAGATCGTCGTCACGCCGTCGCTCGTGCAGATCCTGACTTCGTCGTCCGGCAACTTCCTGACGAACATCCACGTCGGCCGCGAGTTCGACACGAGCGGCACCGTCCCGCGTCTCGGCGCCGACGTGCCGCGCTGGTACGGCGAGACGATCGGCTTCTGGGACGGCGACGCGCTGATCACGTGGACCTCCAACATTCAGGGCTGGACGTCGCACGGCGTGTTCGAGTTCTCGAACAGGATGCAGACGATCGAGATCTACACGCCGAACCGCGACGAGAGTGGACGCTTCGTCGGCCTGAACCACGAGGCGATTTTTTACGACCCTGAAGCGCTGGTCGAGCCGATCCGCATCGTGCGCGATTTCGTCAAGGACAGCGGCGTCGAGGAAGGCGATCCGTACGTCTACACCGAATGCATCCAGACGATCTTCCCGATCGGGGGCCTCGCGACACCGGTGGCTCCCGGCACGACCATCCCGTTCGAAGTGCCGGACATGTACGGGCGCCCGTGGGCGCAGATCTGGGAGAAGTACTGGGAGCAGGGCATGTCGAGGCCGATCGCGGACGACCTCTTCAACTTCGACTAGACCGGCTAAGCGCGGGCTGCGCCATCCGCCCGCGAGCGGGCACGACGGGCCGCGCGGCGCTCAGCCGCAGTGCCCGTCGTTCAGCCAGGCCACGGCCTGCTGCACGACCCGTTGCTCGGCCAGCGGCAGGTCCGCGTCCGACTCCTGCACGTACACGTCCGGCTCGATCGGGCCGGGATAGGTTCTGCCGATCCGGTCCGTCATCACGCTGACCGCGAGGTTCAACAACGCGCCGTCGGACAGCGCGAACGGGAAGTTTCCCGTGGTCAGTCCCGCCGTAGGCCGGCCGAAGATGCGGGTATGGGGACGGCCGACGAACGCGAGCGCCGTCGCCTCGCCGGAGCTTGCCGTGCCGGATCCGATCAGAACCGCCACAGCCGGATCTTCGTCGTGCAGTCGATAAGGATCGCCGCTGACGCTCGCTGCCCAGGCGTCACCGCCGCCCAGGGCCTGTCCGGCCTGTGCCGTGCCGGCGCGCCCGTCCCTGTACCAGCGTCGATGTTCGGTTCCGTCGGCCCTGACGCCGCCGCCGAGGTCGCCCTCGCCGGCGATGGGCCCGATGCCTGCGATCATCGGAAACACGTTGCCGCCGCCGTTGCGGCGAAGATCCACGACCCAGCCGCAGACTTCCGCTGAATCCACCGCGGCGATCGCCGACTGCAGTGCGTCCGCGAATCGCGTCATTCGCTGCGGGTTCGTGCCCACGTATGCCGGCACGCTGACATACCCGATGGTCGCCGATAGTCGGTGGCTCTGCGGCTCTCGCCACGGCAGGTCACCGGACGCCGCTCCCGCGCCCTGCATTGCCGCCGCCCGGGCCGGCGGAATCAGATGCGAGTGCCGATCTCCCAGTCTTTGAAGAGCGGCCTGCAGCATCGCGTGCGACTGCCCGACGGTTTCGATACCGCGCACGGAGAGAAGCGTCGCGGCTCTGAACGCCTCCCAATCCACGTCGCCCCGACGGATGGAATGCTCCTGTATCAGATCGAGCGCCGACTCGACGTACTCGGCGACGTCGCTCGGAGGCGGCGGCAGCTCGTCGTACCGGACGGCGTCGATCTCGAAGGCGTCCACCCACGCCGTGCCGCTTCCAGGCAGCAAGGCTCCGAAGGCCACCCGCTCGACACCTTCGGGCAACGGTGCTGTCAGTTCGTAGCGCTGCCAGTCCGTCGTGCCGCGGACGGGCCGCGACGACATGTTGTCGAGATAAAGCAGCTCCCGTTGCGGGCCGTCGAAACGCAGCCACAACCCCGCGTAGCCGACGGCAACGCCGCGAGTTCGCATCGCCGCCGTGAGGCGCACGACTTTGCCGTCGAGCCGCGCCGCGTCGATGAACTGGCCCGCGACCGCGAACTCGTTCTGCCCCGGCGGCGCCTGAGCCGTGCGGGAGAGCCGCAGGCTTCTCGCGCCTTCGAAAAACGTTGCCGGATCGACGCGGACCTCGAACCCTTCCCCGCCGACGCTCCAGCCCGGAGCAGCGCCATCGCGTTCCTGCTCGAAACCGAGATTCTGCTGCGCGGCGGCGGCGGAGGCGACCACGAGCGCGGACAGCAGCGGGACGACTCGCGACAGCTGTCCGGATGGCACGGCGAATCGGGCAACAGCCATGACCGGAGCCTCATCGGATACCTATAGGCATATAGTATGGATACCACGGAACGAGCCCCGGTGCCAGCACGCGCGCGCCGGCGCGCCTGTTCCAGGCTCGTCAACAACCGCCGGGGCCAGCCTTGACGGCATGCGGTTTCTTCCGCCACCCTCCGAGTCTGACCGGCGGAACCCCGGGCCATCCCACGAGCCCGGCGCGCGCCGAAGATCAACAGAGGAAACCAACAGTGACCAACAGGCGGGAATTCCTGCAGACGGCGGCTGCGCTGTCGGCGGCCGCGCCGCTGGCCGGCCGGGCCGCGTTTGCGTCCGGCCGCGACGCGATAACCCTGGAGGCCGTGATTTTCGACTCACGCCATTCCGCGGCACGCGATTTCGGCGCTCGCGCCGGCTATCTGGGAGCGCCTCTGCGCCCCATCGAAGGCGACGTCACGGACCTGTGGCAGAACGAGCTGCTCGGCCGCTGGAAGGCCGCGCCCGCCGCGATCGCGGGTTTGACCGAGCGCCCGGCGCTGTTCCTGCTCGAGCGGCTCGCGTGGGAACACGGCCTGCGGGTCGTGTTCGAGGCCGAGCACGGGCCTGACGGACGCGGCACCGCCGTGCACCGCGTTCGCCGCACGGCCGACCCGCACCTCGCGCGCGAGCTCGATGCCGCCGGAGCCGGCTGGACGAAGGCGCTTGCCGACGCACTGGTCGCCCGAGGCCGCGCCGCCGCGCGAGATTTCCGCCCGACCCACGCCGGCCTCGCCGCTCGCCTCGGCGAGCCGACGACGCTTCATTCCTGGATCATCGCGCCGCGCGGCACGGCCCGAATCGAGAGGATCTGACATGGCTGTCCCGCCTGGTGTGAGCGAAAGCGATTTCGCCGCCGCCCTCGACGAGTTCCGCGCCGCGGTCGGCGCCGAATGGGTTTTCACTTCCGACGAGGACGTCGCGCTCTATCGCGACGCGTACTCGCCCTTCTGGGGCGAGCCCGAGGAGCGCGTCGCGTCCGCGGCCGTCGCGCCGTCTACGGTCGAGCAAGTGCAGGCCGTCGTCCGCGCCGCGAACGCGCGCCGCATACCGCTTTACCCGATCTCGACCGGCCGCAACCTCGCGTACGGCGGCTCCGCCCCGGTCTACTCCGGCAGCGTCGTGCTCGACCTGAAGCGCATGAACCGCGTCATCGAGGTCAACGAGGCCAACGCCTATGCGCTCGTCGAGCCGGGCGTCAGCTACTTCGACCTGTACAACTACATCGAGGAGCGTGGTCTCGACGTGTGGATCGATCCGCCGGATCCCGGCTGGGGCAGCGTGATCGGCAATGCGCTCGACGGCGGCGGCGGCTGGACCGCGTATCCGTTCCGCGACCACTTCGGCGCGCATTGCGGCATGGAGGTCGTGCTCGGTGACGGTGAAGTCGTTCGCACCGGCATGGGCGCGGTGCCGAACTCCAAGACCTGGCAGGAAAACAAATGGGGCTACGGCCCGTGGGTCGACGGCCTGTTCAGGCAGAGCAACATGGGCGTCGTGACGAAGATGGGCTTCTGGCTGATGCCCCGGCCGGAAGCCTACATTTCGGGCACCGTTCAGGTCTTCAACGAGCGGGACATCATCCCGCTGATGGAGACCCTGAATCTGCTCGAGAACCAGCACGTCGTGAACGGGTCGACGCAGCTCGGCGCCGGCTTCGGCAACGACGGCGCGGCGTGGACGCTGCAAGTGCCGATCTACGGGCCGGAGAAGGTCGTCCGCGCGCAGCTCGAATATGCCCGCGAGAAGTTCGCCGCCATCGAGGGCAGCCGCTTCGTCGAGGAAGACCCGATCCGCACGCCGCTGTCGGACGAGGACCGCGCGCGAGTCCGGCTCGTGAACTTCGGCATCCCCAACCTTTCCACCTTCGCGATGCTCGGCCGCAGCCCGATGCAGCCGAACCCGCCCGGCGGCCACATCGGCTTTTCGCCGATCATCCCGCGCAACGGCGAGGAGCTGCTGAAGTTCCGCGACTTCTACCGCACGAACCTCGCAGAGGTGACGGGCGGCGAGAATCTCGGCATCGTCGGGCCGGTGTTCATGACGAACTGGGAGCGCTCGCTGGTGGGCCTGATCATGTTTCCGATCTCGAAGAACGCGAGCGAGAACCGCAAGATCCGGGCGGCGTTCGAGCGCTGGGTCGAGCTCGCCGCGGAACAGGGGTGGGCCGAATACCGCGCGCCGGCCGTGTTCCAGGACACGGTGGCGGAGACCTACTCGTTCAACGACCACGCGCTGCGCAGACTGCGCGAGAGGATCAAGGATGCCATCGACCCGAACGGCATCATCTCGGCCGGCCGTTACGGCGTATGGCCGAAGCACCTGCGGAAGGACGCGTGACATGAAGGTTCGCCATATCGTCGCCGCTTTCGGTGCCGCCGTACTCGGCGCAATGGGCTCGACGGGCGGCGTGGCCCAGGTCGCTTCGGCACAGGATTCCGCGGACGCTGCCGACGGCCGGCAGGTGTTCGAATACTGGTGCGCGCCCTGCCACGCGCCGGGCCCCGGTCATCCGGGCACGCAGTCGCTCGAGCTGAAGTACGGCGGCAACCTGCCGGCGCCGCTCGAGGAGCGGGAGGACTTGACTCCGGAAGTGGTCAAGACTTTCGTGCGGCAGGGCATCCTGTCGATGGCGCCGTTCCGGAAGACCGAGATCACCGACGCGGAGCTCGAGGATCTCGCGGCATACCTCGCGCAATAGGCACGCCCGAAGATCGCGGCCTGCCGCCGGAGCGCGCGCTGCAGTCGACCGGCGGATGCGGCGCCGCTCCGACCGGCCTCGACACGCTCGCCCGATGTGCCGCGGCGCCGTGAACGGCCGCGCGCCAGGGAACTGAGCTGTGAGCGACTACGAGGATCCGGAGCCGACGCGCGGCGAAATCGATGCGTTGCAGGGCAGCACCCTGGTCGAATTCGGCACTCCGTGGTGCGGACATTGCCGCGCTGCGCGGCCGCTGATCGCCGAAGCCCTGACCGATCATCCGCACGTGCGGCACATCAGGATC
>JAFGNC010000085.1 GCA_016927175.1 Gammaproteobacteria bacterium
CGGCGTCATGTTCGGCGGATCCTGAGACGCGGGCACGCCGCAGTTGAACATCGGCGCCGTATCGGACCAGAAAATCTGCCCGGGGCCGAGCACACGCACGTTGGTATAGCCGCGCGCCGCAAGCTGCTCGGCAGCCAGCGATGCGCGCTTGCCGGTCCTGCAGTAGACCACCAGCGGCGCATCGGCCTGCTCCGGCAGCGACGCGACGAAATCGTCCACGGCGTCGTGCGGGACGTTGACGGCACCGAAGATGTGGCCGACGGCGTACTCCTGCTCGGAGCGGGCATCGATCAGCGTGAACGTGCTGGTGTCGGCAAGGTATGAAAGCAGCAGGGAGCGGTCGATCGGCGGCACGGCGGCCGCCGGCTCCGAGCCGGCCGCAGGCGCGGCTGCGGCTTCGACGATGGCCGTGTCCGCAGCTGCGGAGTCCACGGCCGCGGCGTCGCCCGCCGGGGTGTCATCCCCCGACGCAACGCTCGCGGCGAGCAGCGACAGCAGCGCGGCCCGTGGGATGCTGGAAACGCGGCGGCGGAAACGAAGTGTGGTCATGCGGCGCCCCCCACGAGCTAGACAGTGTCTAAGCCTAGACTTCGTCTAATCGGGGTGTCAACGGGGGGCGCTACCGACACGCTCCGAAGCGGAAACGCCAGGCGAGGAAACCGCCCGCAATCATGCGGCGCCGCCCGGACCGGGACGGTCGGCGCCGCCGGGCTCTACCGCGTCGCGTCCTGGATGCGATCCGACATGCCCGCTTCGTACGTGCTCCATCCCGAGTTCATGCCGTAGGGCACGCGATCGAGGATCGCCTCGATCGGGCCGATCTCGTGGTTGCGGATCTTGAACAATTCGGCGATGTACCAGGTCCACGGCTGTGCGGGGCCGGCCGTGACCGTGCGGCCGTCCGGCGTCTGGAAGGTACGGGTGTCGCCGCCGGAGTGGTCGAAGAAAGCGAAAGCGAACACCAGCCCGCGCTCGCGGTCGACGGCCACATAGCGCCGGTCGCGAATCCGGTTCACGAAGTGCAGCAGGCCGGACTCGAACTGCTCGAGGCAACTCCATTGCGCGGAGTAGCCGGTCGACGTGCGCGGGTCGGGCCGCGTCTCGCCTTCCGGCGTAGGCCGGTTCGTCGCCTGCATGCCGTTCTCGAGGCGGTTGCAATCCTCGGCGAACGGGTACTCGCCCTTGCCGTCGTTCTGCTGCATGCCGCTGAAGTACGCGTCCGCCGTCGTGATCATGTCCCACCGCGACATGCGTTCGCTCTCCTGGACGCTGTCGAGCAAGACCTGCCGCGGCGACCCGAGCGCTTCGACGCGCTCGGCAGCCTCGGCGTTTCGCACGACCATCTGCTCGGCCTCCGCGATCTCCCCTTCGTCGATCTTCAGGCGCAGCGCGAACAGCGCCGGAACGGACTGCTCGGGGTCGCGGTCATCCTCGTGCACGGTGCCGATGAAAGCGACCTGCTGCGCTTCGACGTCCGTGACGAACAGCCGATACGTGCCCTTGGACTTCATCGTGTTCCACAAGGCGTCGCCGAGCTCGAGCTTCTGGCCGTTCTCGGTGAACCTCGCGTTCGCGCTGAACGGCGCCGCCGTGACGTCGTCGTCGACCATCGCGTCGAGGTAACGGTCCACGAAGCCTTCGAGACAGGCCCTGTCGCAGTCGCCTGCGCGCTGTGCCGAGAGCGAGCCCGCCCCCAGAGCTGCGGCCGCCAGGACGCTTCCTACAATCACTTTTTTCGTCATCGCTTTCGGTACCTCGTCGTCTACTCGACGTATGCGGCCAGGAGTGTAACGGCGGAGTCAGGCACCGGTCGCCTCCGTGGCGGGCGCGGCGGCGACGGGGTCTCTCGGCCAGCCGAGGCTGCCGGCGAGCGGCAGCTTGATCGCGAGGTCGAGCGGGTCGAGACCGAACGTCAGCCCGAGCACGTTGAGCTCGAGCCCCTCTTCGAGCCCGGCGAGCACGCCGACGACGCCCCAGGCGCTGAATTGCGCGCCGGTGCCGCTCGGCGATCTGGCGAAGAAACCGTCGCCGAGATAATCCTTACCGATTGCCGTCGGCGGCAGGTCCGCCTTCAGCTCCGGCACGTGCCGAAGCACGTGGGCGATGAAAGTGTTGGAATTCGGGCCGGGCCATACCCTGTAGGTGCCCGCGAATGGGTAGCTCGCGGCGGCGGCTTCGATTTTGGCGATCGCATCGGCCGCAGCTTCTCCGCGCAGGTCCGCGATCAACGTGGGCGCATTGCCGAACCAGCGCGAATCCGGCGGCCGGTCGCTGATCGAGACCGACGTGCCGGAGCCGCGCAGGCGCCAGCCGTTGACCTCGTAGGTCGTGTAGTGCGGCGCGCCGTGCGCCTTCACGGATACCCACGTGTGCACGCCGAAATAGCCGCGCCAGCGCACGGCGCGCGCGGCGTACACCTGAACGACGGGATCGGCCGTGTCCGCCGGTGACGGCGCAAGCCCGATCGGTTCGCGGCTCGCGCGGCGCCAGTCCCCACCCGAAGCGTTCTGCTCCTTGTCGACGTAGGCGAAACCGAACAGCACCAGGGGGAACAGCCACAGGAAGGTTGCGCGGGGTCGGATCATATCGACCCGAAGATAGACCGGCCGGCGCGGTCGGGCAAGCGGGGCCGCGACAGATGCCGCGGCCCCGGCCGGGCTTTAGTTCTTTTTCGCCTTCTTCAGCTTGTAGACCGAATTGCCGTAGTAGTCGACCATCGCCTTCTCGAGCGCCCGCAGATGCGGCGAGGACTGCTTGAAGATGTCGAAATCGACTTCGATGTGCTTGCGCCGTCGATCCTGCGTGTCAGGCACCAGCTTCAGGATTCCGCCGGGCGCCGCCTCCGACGTCAGCGAGAACACGATGCGCGACACCGACGTATAAGGAATGTCCAGCTTCTGCGCCAGCGACTTCATCGAATGCGGCTTCCCGCTGATCGCCGCGTCGATGACCTCGAGCGCGACCAGCACTTCCGCGAGCGTTCCATGACGACCCGACTTGTGGAAGACCATCAACAGCGCGATTGCGGCCTTGCGAACACCGTTCGAATCGAACAGCGACTTCGACGTTGACCGCCGTTGTTGCGGCGAAGAGCCGACCGATACGTTTTCCCTCGTCATGATAACTCCATGTAGTTGGCTACAGTTAAAGGCCGCGATAATACGCAGTCCGACAGGAGGCTCAAGAACCGGACCGTCCGGTACGCGTGACTACACCAGTCCTGAGACGATGAGCAACTCGTCAAACGCCCGCTGTGGTTGACTTTCAGTCGAGAACGTTCATACCGCGCAACAAGTCAGCGTCGACGTAACCGTCGGCCGCAAGTCCTTGCGAACGCTGCCACGCGCGCACGGCGCTGCGCGTCGCCGAACCGACTATACCATCCGGCTCCCCGGCGTCGTACCCGAGCTCGTTGAGCTTTACTTGCAGAGCCTTCACATGCTCTCGGGTCAGGCGCGGCGCGTTCGGCGGCGGCGTGTGCAGAGGGCCCGCGCCCGCGATCCGGTCCGCAAGGTGCCCGACGGTCAGCGCGAAGAACTCGGACCGGTTCCAGCGCATGATCGCGTGGAAGTTCGCGTACACAAGGAACGCCGGGCCGTCGCTGCCGGAGGGCAGCAGCAGCGCCGCTTCCTCGTCCGCCGGCTCGATCGGCCGGCCCGCCGTGGTCATGACGCCGAGCTGCCGCCATTCCTCGAGCGGCCGCGGCCGGTCCCGGCCCGCGGCATAGTAGTCGAAGTCCTCCGGCAGCAGGACCTCGCGGCCCCACCGCCAGCCCGGGCGCCAGCCGAGACTGCGCAGGAAGCTCGCCGCCGACGCGAATGCGTCCTCTACGCTGCTCCACAGGTCCACGTCGCCGTCGCCGTCGCCGTCCACGGCGTGCTCGAGATAAACCGACGGCATGAACTGCGTGTGTCCCATCGCGCCCGCCCACGAGCCGATCATGCTGGACGCGTCGACGCCCCGGTCCACGATGTGCAGCGCATTGACGAACTCGGTCGTGAAGTAGCCGGCGCGGCGGGTGTCGCAGGCAAGCGTCGCGAGCGAGTCGAAAACCGGCACGTCCCCCAGCACACGTCCGTAGCTCGTCTCGAGCCCCCAGAACGCGACCAGGTACTGCGGCGCCACGCCGAACTCGCGCGCGATCGAATCGAGCTGCGAGCGGTGCCGGCGCAGCAGCTCGCGGCCGGTCTCGACACGGGCAGCCGTGACACGCCGGTTCAGGTAGCTCGCAAACGTATCGACGAACTCCGGCTGGTTCCGGTCGGACTCGATGACCCGGGGCAGCTGCCGCACCCTCGCCGTCACCGTCTCGGCCGTCTGCGGCGTCACGCCCCGCTCCTCGGCCGTGGCCCTGAGAGCCGCGACGCACTGCTCGAAATCGACCTGGGCGCCCGCCGCGGCGGGTGCCGCCGCCAGCGTCAGCAGGGCCGCGATGCGCCGTATGGCCGCGGTTCCGGTCATCGTTCGTCCTCTCGGTCGGTGGTTCTGGCCGCGACGCAGCCCCTTCTCGCTCAGCGCGAGCCGAGCGCGCCGAAATCGACGCGGCACGGCCGGAAGGTCCCGCACTATAACGAAAAAACGGCCCGGAGTTACGTCGCCGATTCGCGACGCATTGGACAGAATGAGGGCGGCCGAAGTTTCGAGCCCACGGCCGGCTCGGCCGTTCCGGGTCCGTGCGCGCCCGGCGCAAATGTGAACCAGTTCACGTTATACTGATCGCCCCCGCATGACCAACGGAAAAGGATAAGTGCGAGGATTCGCGGTCATCGTTCTCGGCACGCTGCTAGGGAGTTGCTCGACGCCGCCGCCGCTGATCGATCAGATCATGGCGCTCGGCGAGCTCCGCGTGCTGACGCGCAACAGCCCCACGGCGTTCTACTTCGGTGCCGACGAGCCGCGCGGCATCGAATACGAGCTGGCGAAAGGCTTCGCCGCCCGTCTCGGCGTGGACCTGCGCATCGTCGTCGAGGATCGGCTCGGCGAGCTGTTGCCCGACGTCGCCGCGCGCAAGGCTCATATCGGCGCGGCTTCGCTCGCCGTGACGGATGCGCGCAGGCAGCAGATCAGCTTCGCTCCCGCTTATCAGGACGTGGTGCAGCAGGTCGTCTATCGGCGGGGCACCAAGCGGCCGAAGAGCCCCGAGGACCTGCTCGGCGGCCGCATCGAGGTGCAGGTCGGCTCGGCCCACGCCGAGCTTCTGAAGGAGGCGCGCGAGCAGTACCCCGACCTGATCTGGCGCGAGGATCCGCGCGCGACGATCGAGGAGCTGATCCGGCGTGTCGGCGAAGGCGTCATCGACTACACGATCGTTCCGTCGAATTCCTTCGCGCTGCTGCGGCATTCCTATCCCGAGGCGCGCGCCGCCTTCCCCGTCGGCCGGCCGCAGGCGCTCGCGTGGGCGCTGCCGAAGGGCGCGGACCGGCTGCGGGAGCAGGTCGCGGCCTATTTCGCCGAGGTCCAGGCGACCGGCGAGCTCGATCGGATGATCGAGCGCTACTACTTCGCCGCGACGCGGGATTTCGACTACGTCGGATCGCGCGCGTTCCTGCGGCACATCGAGACGCGCCTGCCCCGCTACCGCCGCTACTTCGAGGAGGCCGAGCTCCAGACGGGCATCGACTGGCGGCTGCTCGCGGCGATCGGCTATCAGGAGTCGCACTGGAACCCGGACGCGGTGTCGCCGACCGGCGTGCGCGGTCTGATGATGCTGACCCGGGACACGGCCCGGATGATGGAGGTTGCGGACCGGGAAGCCGCCCGCGACAGCGTGATCGGCGGCGCCAATTACTTCCGCCGCGTGCGCGAGAAGATTCCGCAGCGCATCCCGGAGCCGGACCGAACCTGGCTCGCCGTCGCCGCCTACAACATCGGTTACGGTCATCTCGAGGATGCGCGCATCATCACGGAGATTCAGGGCGGCGATCCGGATCGCTGGGATCACGTCCGGGAGCGGCTGCCGCTGCTGACGGACAAGGAATGGTATTCGCGCGTCAAGCGCGGCTATGCGCGCGGCCACGTGCCCGTGCAGTACGTCGACAACGTGCGCCGTTACTACGACCTGCTGATGTGGATGGCGGACCGAGAGGTGCTGACGGAGTACGTCGCGCCGGCTCCGGCGGAGGAAGGCCCGGGGAGCGCGCTGCAGGTCACGGCGCTCAATTTGCCGACGCTGCGCTGACGCGACGGCGGGCTGCGATCCGCGCCCGCGCAACGCGCGATCGTGCCGCCGGCACAAGCGCGCGAAGACCACTGACGCGCATCCGCCGCGCGCGCCGGCGTCACCGCCGCTCGACGAAGAACGACTTCAGCAGCTCTGCGCTGTCGCGCTCCAGCACTCCCGTCGTGACCGCGATCCGGTGGTTCAGCCGCTCGCTCCGCACGATATCGAACACCGATCCGCACGCGCCGGTCTTGGGATCGGGCGCCGCGATAACGAGCCGCGCGACTCGCGCGTGCACGAGCGCTCCGGCGCACATCGCGCACGGCTCGAGCGTGACGTAAAGGGTCGTGCCCGGCAGCCGGTAATTGCCGAGCCGGCGGCCCGCCTCGCGCAGAGCCAGGATCTCCGCGTGCGCCGTCGGATCGTTGCTGCGGATCGGGCCGTTCGATGCCTCCGACAGCAGGGTGCCCTCAGGCCCCGTCAGCACGGCGCCGACCGGCACCTCGCCGTCCCGGGCGGCGGCGCGGGCGAGCTCAAGCGCGCGGCGCATCCACGCCTCGTCGTCGCTCTCCGCTGCCGGCGCGGACGGTGCCGTCACTCCCACTCGATCGTCGCCGGGGGCTTGCCGGAGATGTCGTAAGTCACGCGCGAGATGCCGGCGACCTCGTTGATGATCCGCCGCGCGACGTGGTCGAGAAAATCGTAAGGCAGGCGCGCCCACCGCGCCGTCATGAAGTCGACCGTCTCGACGGCGCGCAGCGCGACGACGTAGTCGTAGCGGCGTCCGTCGCCCATGACGCCGACCGACTTGACCGGCAGAAACACGGCGAACGCCTGGCTGACCTCGTCGTACAGACCCTGAGCCCGCAGCTCCTCGATGAAGATGTGATCGGCGCGGCGCAGCAGATCGGCGAAGCGCTTCTCGACAGGACCGAGAATGCGCACGCCGAGCCCAGGCCCCGGGAACGGGTGCCGGTTGACGAGACTCGGCGGCAGCCCCAGCTCGACGCCGATCTTGCGCACCTCGTCCTTGAACAGGTCGCGCAGGGGCTCGACCAGCTTCAGATGCATGCGCTCCGGCAGGCCGCCGACGTTGTGGTGCGACTTGATCAGCTCGGCCTTGCCCGTAGCCGAACCCGCCGATTCGATCACGTCCGGATAGATCGTGCCCTGGGCGAGCCAGTTCACGTCCTCGAGACGCTTCGCTTCGGCCTCGAAGACTTCGATGAACAGCCTGCCGATGATCTTGCGCTTCTCCTCCGGATCCGCCACGCCGGCCAGCGCCGCGAGGAAAGACTCCTCCGCATCGACACGGATCACGTTGACGCCCAGATGGTCGCGGAATACCTGCATGACCTGGTCGCCCTCGTCGAGCCGCAGCAGCCCATGGTCGACGAACACGCAGATCAGCTGCTCGCCGATGGCCGCGTGCAGCAGCGCCGCGACGACCGACGAATCGACGCCGCCCGACAGCGCGAGCAGCACGCGTTCCTTGCCGACCATGCCGCGGACGCGCTCGACGTGCTCGGCGATGATGTTCTTCGGCGTCCACTCCGAGGGGCAGCCGCAGATGTCGTGCACGAAACGCCTGATGATGTCGAAGCCGCGCGTGGTATGCGTGACTTCGGGGTGAAACTGCAGGCCGTATACGCCTCGTTCGATGTCCGCCATTGCCGCGACCGGCGCGTTCTTCGTCGAGGCGATCGCGACGAACCCCGGCGGCAGCCGCTCGACGCGGTCGCCGTGGCTCATCCAGACGCCGAGAGCGCCGCCGAGACCCGCGAGCAGCGGATTGTCTTCGGTCACGTCGATCTCCGCATGACCGTACTCCCGGTGCGCGGCGGGCTCGACTGTGCCGCCGAAGCGCGCGACGAGCGCGTGCATGCCATAGCAGATGCCGAGGACGGGCACCTTCGCCTCCAGCACGGCGTCGCTGAGGCGCGGCGAATCCTCCGCCCAGATCGACTGGGGCCCGCCGGACAGGATGATTCCGGATGCGCCGAAAGCCGCGATTGCGTCTTCCGGCGCGTCGTGCGCGTAGATTTCGCTGTAGACGCCCGCCTCGCGGACACGCCGCGCGATCAGCTGCGTGTACTGGCCGCCGAAGTCGAGAATCAGGATTCGGGCGCTGTCCGGCGCATCGGCCGGCGGCTTCGGTCCGCCGGGATTCGGCGCCGCGGCGCCTTCGATCGTGAAGCTCACTGTGCGGGCCGCCGCGTCGTCGGTTCGTCCATGCTCGTAATTCGTCCGATCATTCGGTTCGATAGTTCGGCGCTTCCTTCGTGATCGTCACGTCGTGCACGTGGCTCTCGCGGCGGCCGGCGCCTGTGATGCGCACGAAGCTCGGCCGTTTGCGCATCTCGGGGATGCTGCCGCATCCGGTATAGCCCATCGCGGCGCGCAGGCCGCCGACGAGCTGGTGAATGATCGCGACGATGCTGCCCTTGTACGGCACCCGGCCTTCGATGCCCTCCGGCACGAGCTTCTGCAGCTCCTCGCTGGCGTCCTGGAAGTAGCGGTCGGAGGAGCCGTGCCGCTGCGACATCGCCCCGAGCGACCCCATGCCGCGATAGGACTTGTACGAGCGCCCCTGATACAGCTCCACGTCGCCGGGGGACTCCTCCGTGCCGGCGAACAGGCTGCCGATCATCGTCGTGTGGGCGCCCGCCGCGATCGCTTTGGCGATGTCGCCGGAATAGCGGATGCCGCCGTCGGAGATGATCGGCACGTCCGTGTCGGCCAGCGCGGCCGCGACCTGGGCGACGGCCGTCACCTGCGGTACGCCGACGCCCGCGACCACGCGCGTCGTGCAGATCGAGCCCGGGCCGATGCCGACCTTGACGCCGTCCGCGCCCGCCTCGATCAGCGCCTTTGCGGCTTCGCTGGTGACGATATTGCCGGCGATCAGCTGCAGGTCCGGATGCGTGCGCTTGATGCTGCGCAGCCGGTCGATGACTCCGCGCGTGTGGCCGTGCGCGGTATCGACGACGACCACGTCGACGCCGGCCTCGACGAGCCGGGCGACGCGCTCTTCGGTGTCGATGCCGGTGCCGACGGCGGCGCCGACGCGCAGCGCGCCGTTCTCGTCCTTGCACGCCAGCGGATAGTCTTTGGCCTTCTGGAAATCCTTGGCCGTGATCATGCCGCGCAGCTTGAACGCGGCGTCGACGACCAGCACCTTCTCGATGCGGTGCTTGTGCAGCAGCATCAGCACCTCGTCCTTGCTCGCGCCCTCGCGCACGGTGACGAGCCGCTCCTTCGGCGTCATGACGGACGAAACCGGCGCGTCGAGCTGCGTCTCGAAACGAAGGTCGCGGTGCGTGACGATACCGACCAGCTCCTCGCCCTCGACGACCGGCACGCCGGAGATGTTCCGGGCGCGCGTCAGGTCGATGACGTCCTTGATCGTCGCGGCAGGACTGACGGTGATCGGGTCATTGATGATGCCGCTTTCGTATTTCTTGACGCGGCGAACCTGATTGGCCTGCTCGGCCGGCGGCATGTTCTTGTGGATGATGCCGATGCCGCCTTCCTGCGCGAGGGTGATCGCGAGCCTCGCCTCCGTGACCGTATCCATAGCCGCCGCAACGATCGGTATGTTCAGGGTCAGCGAACGCGTCAGCTTGGTTCGCAGGTCGACTTCGCGCGGCAGGATCTCGGAGTAGGCGGGCTGCAGGAGGACGTCGTCGAAAGTGAGCGCCTCGTGAATGATCCGCATGGGAGCTCCAGCCGGGTATGGGTGAGCCGGGCAGTTTAATCCTCAACCGCTCCCAACGCCAACGAAGCCCCTGAAGTCGGTCCTTGCGGCGGGTCGTGCGACGGGCCGATCTTCCCGCGGTTCCGTATAATTGCGCCGCATGCGACCCGGTGACACGCTCGAGCTCGACTTTGAGGAACGGCGGAAGGTACTGACCGTCTCCGCGCTGAACCGCGAAGCCCGTCTGCTCGTCGAGCGTACTTTCGGCACCGTCTGGGTCGAAGGCGAAATCTCCAACCTGTCCCGCCCCTCCTCCGGCCACCTTTACTGGTCCCTGAAGGACGGCCAGGCGCAGGTGCGCTGCGCCATGTTCCGCCAGGCCAATCGCGCGCTGGAGCTCGCGCTCGACAACGGCCAGCAGATTCTCGTGCGCGCCCGCGTCAGCTTCTACGAAGCCCGCGGCGAGTTTCAGCTCATCGTCGACTACGTCGAGGAAGCGGGCGAAGGCCTGCTGCGCCGAAAGTTCGACGAGCTCAAGAAACGGCTCGAGGCCGAAGGCCTGTTCGATCCGGCGCGCAAGAAAGTGCCGCCGCGCATACCTCGCCGCATCGGTGTCGTCACGTCGCCGACCGGCGCCGCGATACGCGACGTGCTGACGGCGCTGCGCCGCCGCTTCCCGGCCGTCGAGGTCCTGATCTACCCGACGGCCGTGCAGGGCGCCGGCGCGGCCCGCGAGATCGCGCGCATGCTGGCGCTGGCCGACAAGCGTCGCGACTGCGACGTGCTGATCCTGACCCGCGGCGGCGGCTCGCTCGAGGACCTGTGGGCATTCAACGAGGAGCCGGTCGCGCGAGCCGTGGCGGCCGCGGCCATCCCCGTCATCGTCGGCGTCGGCCACGAGACCGACTTCACGATCGCGGATTTCGTCGCGGACGTCCGCGCGCCGACGCCGTCCCAGGCGGCGGAGCTCGCCGTACCGGACTGCGCGGACTGGACGCGCCGGCTGGATCGAGCGGCCGCCCACCTCGAGCGCGCCGCGGCGCGGCGCATCGGCGGCGACGCACAGCGGCTCGCGGCGCTCGCGCACCGTCTGCACCGGTGTCACCCCGGCGTCACGCTGCGCCAGCATGCGCAACGGATCGACGAGCTGGAAGTCCGCCTGAAACGGGGCCTCGAGCGGGCCCTGTCGGAACGCCGCGCACGAGTGGCGCGGCTCGCGGCGGCCGTCGCGGCCGCGAACCCGCAGCATCGCGTCGCGGCCGCGAGGCAGCGCTGGCTGTGGATGTCTCAGCGGCTCGAGCAGGCGATGTCGCAGCGCGTCGTACGCCTGTCCCACCGGCTCATGGTCGCCGATCGCGCGCTGCGCTCGCTGAGCCCGCTCGCGACGCTCGACCGCGGCTATGCGATCGTCGCGCGCAGCGACGACGGCCGGCTCGTGACCGACAGCGCTTCGATCGCGCCCGGAACCGGCATCGCCGTACGGCTCGCGCGGGGCCGCATCGCGGCGACGGTGGATGCCGCGCTGCCAGCGGACGAAGACGCTTCCGGCGACGGCGGGTCCTGACCGGTCGGACGTTCGGCGGCGGGCAGCCCGGCAACGGGAACAAGGCCGCACGGCCCTCGGGCCGCCGCGACGGGCACGGCGACGTCCGCGGATCGCTGCCGCCGCGACGGCCTGGCCCGCGAGCTACTCGAAAAAACGCGCCACCAGAGGCCGGTAGCTGTCCATGTCCACCAGGAAGGAATCGTGCCCCTGCAGCGAATCGAGCTCCACGAACTGCACGTCGCGGCCGGGCCGGCCGAGCCCCTCCGCGAGCTCGCGCTGCTGATGGATCGGAAACAGGAAATCCGTCGTCACGCCTATGATCAGGGCTCGCCTCGCCTCGACCTTCGCGAGCCCCTTGGCCACCGTCGCGCCGTGATCCGCGACGTCGAACAGATCGCTGGCGCGTGACAGGTACAGGTAGCAGTTCGGATCGAACTGCCCGGTGAACTTGTTCGCGTGATGCTCGAGGTAGGACTCCACCTCGAACACGATGCCGAAGGCGTCCCCGTTGGTCGGCTCGGACGAGGTGGCCGCGCGCTCGCGGCCGAAGCGCAGGCGCCACTCCTCGGCCGAGCGGTACGTGATCATTCCGAGCTTGCGCGCCATGCGCATACCGGTAAGCGGCAGCGCGTCGCGCGAGTAGTTGCCGCCTTTCCAGTTCGGATCGCGCCGAATCATCTCGCGCTGCAGCGAGCGCAGCGCGATCGAGAAAGGCAGCGAGCGCGACCCCGTAGACATCAGCACCAGACCCTCGGAGCGGCCGGGGAACAGCAGCTCGAACGCGAGGGCGGTCATGCCGCCCATCGACGGGCCGACCGTGGCGTGCACGCGCTCGATGCCGAGATGCTTCAGCACCTCGTATCCGCCGCGAGCGACGTCCTCGAGCGACAGCACAGGGAAGCTCAACCGGTACTCCTGGCCCGTGACCGGGTCGATCGACGCGGGCCCGGTCGACCCGAAACAGCTGCCGAGCGAGTTCACGCAGATCACGAAGTAACGGTGCGTGTCGATCGGGTGACCCGGACCGATGATCTCCTCCCACCAGCCCGGAGTC
>JAFGNC010000510.1 GCA_016927175.1 Gammaproteobacteria bacterium
ATCGGCTCGAACGACATGACGCAGCTGACGCTCGGGCTCGATCGCGACTCGGGCAAGATCGCCGCGCTGTTCGACGAACGGGACCCCGCGGTCAAGAAGCTGCTCGCGATGGCCATCGCCGCGTGCCGGCGTCAGAACAAATACATCGGCATCTGCGGCCAGGGGCCTTCGGATCACCCGGATCTCGCCCAGTGGCTGCTCGAGCAGGGGATCGAAAGCATGTCGCTGAATCCCGATTCGATGCTCGATACGTGGCTGTACCTCGGCGAGCACCTGTCGGACGCGAGCGACCGCCGCTGACCGCGCGACAGCGCCGTCTTCACCGCCGGGCCGACGGAAGCCGCTCGTTGGCGGCAGCTACCAGTCGGAACGGCGCTTACGCTTGAAGCTCGGTGCGATCAGGCCGATCAGGATGCCGCCGAACAGCACGCCGGCGCCGACCATGAACCAGCTCTGCCTGCCGTCGCTCTCGAGCTCGCGGTTCTCCATCGTGAGCCGGGAGATCTGCTGATCGTTCTCGGCCAGCCGCCGGCGCAGCTCCTCGTTCTGGTCGCGGAGCGCTATCGCGTTCGCCGACGCGTTGCGGACGTCGCGCAGCTCCGAAGTGGCCTCGCTGTTGGCGGACATCGCCGCCTCGAGCTCCTGACGCGTCTGCCGAAGGTCCTCGGTCAGAGATGCGACCTCGGTCTCGAGCTCGCCGACGCGCGCGCGCGCGGCGGCGAGCTCCCGCTCGGCGGCGGCGAGCCGTTCGCGAGCGATGGGCTGCGCCGCCAGGTAACGCGTCAGGATCCAGCCTTCGGTGCCGTCGCTCGCCACGCGCACGCGGCTGTAACCGGCGTCCTCGTCCTCGCCGAGCACGTCTACCCTGGTGCCGGCGGACAGGTTGCGGACGATCCTGTTGTCGAGGCTCGGGCCGGTTCGCAGCGTGACGGGTATGTCGTCGGACACGTAGCGCGTCTGGCCGAAGGCGGCCCAAGACGCGAGAAACAGACAGACGAACGCCAGGCGTTGCAGCTTCATTTCCGGCTCGAGTGTGGACTGGGGCGAACGGGAGACTAACGTATCTCGCGTGCCGCTGGAACAGGGTCGGGCCGAACGGTCCCGTTGCGGAGCTTCAGGCGAAGCTTCGGGCGGCGGGCGGGAACCTCAGGCCGTGCCGAACCTCATCAGGTGCTCGCGATAGAATCGCAGCTCCCGGATCGAGTCGTGGATGTCGGCGAGCGCCAGATGCGTGGATTGTTTCTCGAACCGCGCCGCGATTTCCGGCGCCCACAGGTGCGCCGCGATCTTGAAGCTCGACACGTCGAGGTTGCGGTAGTGGAAAAAGGATGCGAGCTCGGGCATGTTGCGGACCAGGAATCGACGGTCCTGGCAGATGCTGTTGCCGCACATCGGAGAGGAGCCCTGATCGACGAACCGGCGCAGGAATTCCAGCGTCTTCTGCTCGGCCTCGGCCTCGTCGACGCTGCTGCCGCGCACGCGCTCGACCAGACCGGATTCGTTGTGCTGGCGCGTGTTCCACTCGTCCATCGACTCCAGAACGCCGTCCGGCTGATGAATCGCGCACACGGGGCCCTCGGCGAGGACGATCAGGTCCTTATCCGTGACGACGGTGGCGATCTCGAGAATCGCGTCCTCGTCCGGGTTCAGGCCCGTCATCTCGAGGTCGATCCAGATTAGATTGTCCCTGCGGTTCAAATCAGATCCTCCCGTTACGATTGTACGGTACGGCGACCGGCATTTTGGACCCTTGGCGGTAACCACCTATGGAGCGGCGAACGGAATGACGGCGGCAGACGCGCAGCGCAGCGACCGGGATCGATGAAGGCGGCCGGCGCCCGGACCGGGCTCGTCGTCGAGCGGCACCGCCGCCACGTCACGGTCGAGGATTCGGCCGGGCGACGCTGGATGTGCCAGCCGAGCAGGCGCTCGCTGCAGCCGTTGATCGGCGACGAAGTCGAGTGGCGCGAGGCGGCCGACGGCACCGGCGTCGTGACGAAGCTGCGCGAGCGGCGCTCGACGCTGAGCCGCATCGACAGCCGGGGCCGCCGCGAGCTCGTCGCGGCCAACCTTACGCAACTGTATGCCGTCGCGGCGCCGGCCCCCGCCCCGGATTGGCTCGTCGTCGACCACTACCTGGTCGCGGCCGCGCTCGCCGGGCTCGCCGGCGCCCTGGTGCTGAACAAAGCGGATCTGACCGAGGCGCCGGCGCATGTGGACTGTTACCGGCGCGCGGGCTATCCGCTGTTCCGGACCAGCGCCGCGACGCGGGCCGGCCTCGATTCGCTCGCGGAGGCGCTGCGCGGAGAGCGGGCCGCGTTCGTCGGCCAGTCCGGCGTCGGGAAATCTTCACTGCTGAACGCGCTGCTCGGGGAGAGCGTCCAGAGCGTCGGCGAGCTCACGGGCAAAGGCGCCCACGGCCGCCACACGACCAGCAGCGCCGTGCTGCACCGGCTGCCCGGCGGCGGCGAGGTCATCGATGCGCCGGGCGTGCGCGCGTACGCGCCCCACATCGCCGACCCGACGGAGCTGCAGCACGGCTTTCGGGAGTTCCGCCCCTACGCGGGTCAGTGCCGGTTCGACAACTGCCGGCACCTTGCGGAGCCGGGATGCGCGATCAAAACCGCCGTCGATGCCGGCGACATCTGCCGGCGCCGCTACGAGAGCTACGAGCGCCTGTACGCGCTGATCGGCTCGCTGAGGACGAAGCGCGGCAACTGACGGGACGCCGATGACGAGTCGGGAGGCCCGTACCGGCGCAAAGCGTGAGCGGTGGAGCTAGCCGAGCTCGCCCCTCATGCGCCGCCCGCCGAGGACGTGCAGATGCGCGTGGAACACCACCTGGCCGCCCTCGCGGTTCACGTTCATGGCCACGCGATAGCCGGGCAGCCCGTGCTCGGCGGCGAGATGCTTCGCCGTCAGCAGCAGCCGCCCGATCAGCTTTGCATCGCCGTCGGCGAACTCGTTCAGCGTCGCGACGTGCGCTTTCGGAATGATCAGCGCGTGGAAAGGCGCCTGCGGATGGATGTCTTCGAAAGCCAGCACGTCGTCGTCCTCGTAGAGCTTCGACGACGGAATCTCGCCGGCGACGATTCTGCAGAACAGACACTCCGGGTCGCGCGAACGGCCGGCCGCGCCGCCCTGCTCTTTCGAGTGATCGATCACAGGCCGACCTCCTCCGGCGGCGTCTCGATCTGCCGCCGCCCGTTCAACGCACGCGACAACGTGCCGCTGTCGATGTACTCGAGCTCGCCGCCGACCGGAACGCCGTACGCGATCCGGCTCGCGTTGACGCCGTGCTTGCGCGCGAGCGTCGCGATCAGGTGAGCCGTCGCGTCGCCTTCGATCGTGACGCTGGTCGCGACGACGACCTCCGTGACGCCTCCCTCGGCAAGGCGCTGCTCGAGCAGGTCGAGCCCGAGCTCGCTCGGCCCGATTCCGTCGATCGGCGACAGATGCCCCATCAGCACGAAGTAGCGGCCGCGGTAGGCGCCCGAGCTCTCGATCGCGAGCAGGTCGGCCGGCGTCTCGAGCACGCAGATCTGCGAGCCGTCACGCTGGGCGCTCGAGCAGAAGCGGCAGATCGCATCCTCGGTCAGCATCCGGCAGCTGTCGCAGTGCCTAATGCGCCGCACGGCGGAGTCGAGCGTGCCGGACAGCCGCCGCGCGCCCTCCCGATCGCGGTCGAGCAGGTGGAAGGCCATGCGCTGCGCCGACTTCGCGCCGACGCCGGGCAGGCACTGCAGCGCCTGAATCAGCTCGTTCAGCAGAGGCGAATAGGCGTTAGACATCGCTTCAGAACGGCAGCTTCATTCCTTCGGGCAGCGCGAGGCCGCCGGTCAGCGACGACATCTTCTCCTGCACGGTCTGCTCGACCTTGCGGTTGGCATCGTTGACGGCGGCGGCCACCAGGTCCTCCAGCATGTCCTTGTCGTCACCGACCAGATTCGGCTCGATCTCGACGCGGCGCACGTCGTACTTGCACGTCATGCGAACCTTGACCATGCCGCCGCCGGACTGCCCTTCGACCTCGGTCGCCGCAAGCTCTTCCTGTGCCTTCTGCACGTTCGCCTGCATCTCCTGCGCCTGCCGCATCAGTTGGCCTAATCCCTTCATCGGAGTTCTCTCTTCAGTCGTCGTCCGTGGGTTGAATGCTGTCCGCCTCGAGCACGGCGCCGAAAGCCTCCTGCGCCGCCTTGACGTTCGGATCCTGTTCCATCGACTCGCGCGCCCGGCGCATCCGCGCATTCTCGCTCGCGATACGCACGTCGGCCGGTGTCGGCCGCGGCGGCCTGCCGGGCGTGATGTTCAGCGTAACCTGCCGGCCGAGGTGCTGGCTAACTGCGGCCTGCAGCCGCTCGCGCAGCTGCTGCGTGTTCAGCGTCTGCTTGTCCTCGGCCAGGATCAGCTCGAGGCGCTTTCCCGTGGCGCCCGCAAGCTCGCAGTGGTCGGCGAGCTGCCGCGCACCGCCCCGGATATCGGCTTCCCTGACCAGCGCCGCCCAGTCCCCGACCGCGCCCGTGCCGGACGCATCGGGCCGCGACACCGCCGCCGCGGCGGAGTCCGCGGCCGCGGCGCCTTCATCGGCCGGCGGCGGCGCGGGGGCCGGCTCGGCCGGCGCCGCGTCGTATTCGTCGAGCCACGGCGGAGCCTCGTCGGGCGGGGGCTGCGGCGGCGGCTCGTCATGACGCGGACCCGTCCGGCCCGCCGCACGCGCGGACCGTGCCGCGGGCGCAGACGCGGCGCGTGTGCCCGAGCCTCCCGGCCGTGCCGCGCCGCCGGACCCTGCCGGGCCGCCAGGCCCTGCCGGGCTGCCAAGCCCTGCCGGGCTGCCAGGCCCTGTGGCGCCGACGGATGCTGCCGGGCTACCAGACCCTGTCGCGCCGCCGGAGCGCCGCGCACCGCTGCCGCCGGAGGCCGCGAGCTTGGCCCGGATCGCCGCCGCGCCGCTCGCACCGGAGGGCCGCGCGGGACCTGCGGCAGCCGGCCCCGGACCTGCGGCCGAGCCCGGTCTCGCGGCAGGCGCCGCCGCGCCCGCGGCGGAACCCGCCCCCGCGGCCGGACCCTTCGCCGGGGCCGAGCCCGGCCCCGCAGACACCGCCGCAGCAGCGCCGCCACCGCTGTCCTCGGCCTGCGGCCTGAACGCCAGCATCCGCAGCAGCGTCATCTCGACGCCGACGCGCGGATCCCGGCCGACCGGCAGGTCGCGCTTGCCCTGCAGCGCGATCTGATAGTAAAGCTGCACGTCCTCCGGCGAGATCCGCGCCGCGAGCGGCTTCAGCGCCTCGAGCTCGTCTTCGGGCGCGCGCTCGCCCACGAGCTGGATCACGGCGAGCCGCTGCAGCGTGCTCATCAGCTCGTCGAGCACGGCCGCGTAGTCCGGCGCCCTCTCGTCCAGCCGCTCGACCTCATCGAGCAGCGCCGCGCCGTCCTCGGCCGCAAGCGCCTCGAGCAGCCGCAGCACGTGGCCGCGGTCGATCGTGCCGAGCATCGCGTTGACCTGCTCGGCCCGGATCTCTCCGCCGCCGAAAGCGATGCCCTGATCGAGCATGCTCAGCGCATCGCGCATGCTGCCGTCGGCCGCCTTCGCAAGCGCCTTGAGCCCCTCGGGCTCCGCGCCGACGCCCTCCTTCTCGCAGATGCCGGCGAGCTGGGCCTCGATCTGCGCGCCGGTCAGCCGCTTCAGGTTGAACTGCAGGCAGCGCGACAGCACCGTGATCGGCAGCTTCTGCGGGTCCGTC
>JAFGNC010000086.1 GCA_016927175.1 Gammaproteobacteria bacterium
GTGATGGCGTCGAGATCGCCGCGAAGCTGCTTGCGCAGCGCCGCCCGGGTCACGACCTGGCTCGGCCGTTGCGGCTCCGCTTCGACGATCGCGTCCTCGAGCGCGCCGCGCGAGTCACGTTTCGGGCGGTAAGGCCGTTGCCCGGTCAGCAGCTCGTACAGGATCACACCGAGCGAGTAGACGTCCGTCGCGACGGTCAGCGGCTCCCCCGTTATCTGCTCGGGCGATGCGTAGTCGGGTGTCAACGCGCGCCCCGCGAGCTCCGTCAGCCACGCATCGCGGGCCTGCTGCTCGTCGAGCAGCTTGCCGATGCCGAAATCGAGCAGACGCGCCTCGCCGCTCTGCGTCACGAGAATGTTGGCGGGCTTCAGATCGCGATGGACGATCAGCTTCGAGTGCGCGTATGCGACGGCGTCGGCGACCTGCAGGAACAGGTCGAGCCGCGCGCGCACCCCGAGCTGCGCGGCCGCGCAATACGCGTCGAGGGTCAGGCCTTCGACGTACTCGAGCGCGAGATAGGGATCGCCCGACTCCGTCAGCCCCGCGTCGTAGAGCCTCGCGATGCCGGGGTGCTCGAGCGAGGCGAGAATCTCCCGCTCGCGCGCCATGCGCTCGCGCAGGCCTTCGCGGATCCACAGGCCGCGCGGGAACTTCAGCGCCACGGGCCGGTTGATCAGCCCGTCGGCGCGCTCGGCGAGCCAGACCGAGCCCATTCCGCCGCTGCCGAGCTCGCGCAGAAGCCGGTACGGCCCGACGTGCCCGCCCTCGCCCGCCTCCACGGCCGGCGGGGCCGCAGGGTCGTCGAGGCGGGGCAACTCGCCTAGGAAGCCGGTCTCGACGCTCGCGGCGCGGGACAGCAGCTCGCGCAGCCGCGGTTTCAGCGCGTCGTGCCCCGCATCCAGAGCCTCGAGCCAGCTCGTGCGCTGCGCCGGCGGCAGGTCGAGCGCCTGGTCGAGAAGCTCGCTGAGCCGCGCCCAGGTCTCGGCATCGAGGTCGAGTCGCCCCACGCGTCATCCTCCACGCGCTGCCAATGCGCGCGCAGTCTCCACCAGTTTCCTCTGTGCGGTTACGACCCGCGAGCCTTCGCCCGCCCGGCGTGCGGCGGGTCTGCACGCGGGCCCGCTCACTTCGTCGCGGCGCAGAGGGCTCCGCTCGGAACGTACCATGATTCGGCTGGTCGCGTGTCGCAAACGATCGCAGCGTATATATTGCACCGGTCTCGGAGAGAAGTCCGCTCGATCACGGCCATGAGATACGATCCGGTGAGACGGAAACGGCACGTTCGAACCGTGAGCCTCACAGCGGCGGATCGGCATGCCCTCGATCGCGACGGCTACGTCGTCGTGGCCTCGGCGCTCGATCGCAATTGGGTCGAGGCGCTCCTCCTTGCCTTCGATGGAGCCGATCAAAGCACCGGCACGCAACACGTCGAGATCGGACCCTCCACTCCCGGCCGCGATGCGTGGGACGCGCTGGCGCGCCATCCACTGATCCTCGAGGCGGCTCGTCATATCCTCGGCCGGCCGTTCGTCGAGCCGGGCATGCACGGTCGAAACCCGTTGCCGGGCTACGGGCAGCAGGGCCTGCATGCGGACTGGATGACGCGCTCGTCGGGCGATGAGTTCTTCGTGGTCACCGCGATCTTCATGCTCGATGCGTTCACCGAAGACAATGGAGCGACCCGCGTCGTGCCCGGCTCGCATCGCATCACGGCACCGATCGCGAAGTCCTACGCGCAGCCGCTGGCGCACCATCCGAAGGAAGCGATCGTGACGGGCCCGAGCGGCAGCGTACTGATCTTCAATGGACACCTGTGGCATTCCGGCACTCGCAACGTCTCGAACGGGCCGCGGCGCGCCGTGCAGATGGTCATACGGGCACGCTAGTTCCGACCGTCAGGCAGAGCGTGCGCCGGACAGGCCCCGTGAGATGCCGGCCGCGATGCGCCGGCTCTCGACTCCTGCCGCATAGAAATTGCCTTCGAGCCGCGGCCACATGCCGATCGGCCACAGGCCCGGCGCGGCATCGTAGACCTCGTCGCCCGGCGGCCGCGGCAGGCCCCGTTCGTCGAGCACGCCGAGGTGGCCGAGCAGCGGCTCGAGGCCCGGCCGATAGCCGGTCGCGCAGATCACGACGTCCGGCTCGAGCGCGGTGCCGTCCGTCAGCACTACGTTGGCGCCGTCGAACTCCTGCACCGCCGGGACCGCAGCGACGCGGCCGCTCTTCAGCGCGGCGACGAAACCGTCGTCCGCGGCGGGCGCGACGCCGTCGCGCAGCAGGCGCGTCGCCGCGCCGTCCGGATGGCGAGGCAGGCCGTGGCGACGCAAGTTCCCGAAAGCGATGCGCTCCGTCGCGCTCAGCATCGCGTCGACGACCGGCACCGGCAGGCGGCTCATCAGCGCGGCCATGCGCTGCACCGGGAAGCCGGCGAGCCGCGTCGGTATCACAGCCGGCCCGTGGCGCACGGAGACCCAAAGCTGCCGTGTCGGCACACGCGCAAGATGATTCAGCAGGTCGGTGCCCGAGTTGCCCGCGCCGACGACCAGCACGCGCCGATCGCGGTAGTCCTCGACGCTGCCGAAGTCGGCCGCGTGCAGCAGGCGGCCGGCGTAGCGCTCGGCGCCGGGCCAAGGCGGGATGACCGGCTCGCGCTCGCGGCCGGTCGCGACGACGACGTGGCGCGCGCGGAGGCCGCCGGCCGTCGTGCGCACGTCCCATTCGCCGCCGACGCGCTCGATGCGCTCGGCCCGCACGCCGTACTCGACCGGCAGCGCGAAGCGGCGCTGGTACTCCTCTATGTAACCGATCACGGCGTCGCGCCCGACGAACGGGCCGTCGTCGCGCGGCAGCGGAAGCCCCGGCAGCCCCGACAGGGCGCGGTGGGTATTCATGCGCAGCTGCGGATGCCGGCGCCGCCACGGCTCGGCCGCGCGCTCGGCTTCGTCCAGCACGAAGCACTCGATGCCGCGCCGCTTCAGCCGCTGCGCCACGGAGAGCCCGCAGACGCCGGCGCCGACGATGACGACCTCGTGCGCGCCGCTCCCTCCGGCCGAGCCGCGAGCGTGATGTGAAAACCGCCGTATCATCTCGCTTTCCGATCCTCAACCGAGACCGCCAGAAAGGTAAGCATAATGGACCGAACTCTGAAGTACGCGCTCGCCCCGCTGCTGCTCACGCTCGTGCTGGCCGCCTGCGATCCGGGCACCGACAGCCGGCCCGAAGCGCCGGCCGAAGCGCCGGCCGAAGCAGCCACCGGTGGAGCCGATGCCGAGCGCCCGGCCGCGTCGGGCACGGCCGCGTCGGGCAC
>JAFGNC010000511.1 GCA_016927175.1 Gammaproteobacteria bacterium
CAGCTCCGCCGGCGGCGGCTCCGATGATGCGCCGGCGTCTCCGTGCACCCGGCCGGGCGGCCCGGCCGGCGCGAACGGCACGACCGTCTCCACCAGACGATAGCCGCGCTTCGGCACGGTCTGAATGAAACCGGGGCTGCCGTCGCCGAAAGCGCGCCGCAACTCGCTGATGCAGCGGGTCAGCACTTCCTCTGACGTGACTCTTCGCCAGATCTGCTCGAGCAGCGTGTCGCGCTCGACGAGCTCGCCGGCGTGCTGCGCGAGGTAAACGAGCACGTCCATGACTTTGGGCTGCACATGCCGGGCGCCGCCTGGGCCTTCGATCCGGCCGACCAGCGGCTCGACCTCGAACGGCCCGATGCGGAAGCCACGCTGCAGCCTCTGGTCCATTTCGCCGGCCCGGGGTCGAACGCGAAGCTGACGCGTTCGAACGTGTTGGTGGGGCGTGTTCGATGGTACGCCGCGGCCCGACCGGCCGGCAACACGCACCCCCGAGCCGGTCCGCAGGAACCCGCAGGACTGCGCAGAAAAAACGCTGCTTTCGCGAAGCAAACGATATGCCGACCATCAGTCGCTCGAGCGGCCCCCGCAGCACACTGACTCCCACGGGCAAGCGGCGCGGGAGATCACGACATGAACATGTGCACGAGGGTGACGGAACGCTGTCTCGGACTGCTGACGACGGTCCGTCCCGGCGAAGGGAAAAGCGTCGGGCTGTTCTTCGGCTACGCCTTCCTGCTGCTGACGTGCTACTACATTCTGAAGACCGTGCGCGAGCCGCTGCTGCTCGCGGACGGATCCGCCGAGCAGAAGAGCTACGCGTACGCCGTGATCGCACTGGTGCTGCTGGTGCTGGTGCCGCTCTACGGCGCCGCGTGCCGCCGCGTCCCGAAACGACGGCTCGTCCGGCGCGTCTCCCTCTTCTTCATGGCGGGCCTCATGCTGCTTTACGCGCTGGGCCGCGGCGGCGTCGACGTCGGCTTCGCGTACTACGTCTGGGTCGGCGTGTTCGGCGTCACGATGCTGGCGCAGTTCTGGGCGCACGCCGCACATACTTTCAAGACAGAGAGCGGACAGAGGCTGTTCCCGATCATCATGGCGGGGGCGTGCTTCGGCGCGCTCGCGGGTCCGCCGCTCGGCAGCGCGCTGCACCTGAAGCTCGGCGCGTGGAATGCGATCGCCGTCGCCATCGTGCTGCTCGCCGTGACGCTGCCGCTCGTCGAGTGGACGTGGCGATCGGTGCCGGCCGTATCGCGCAACGACAACCGTCCCGCCGACTCGAAGACCGGACGGCTCTTCGGCGGCTTCGAGCTGGTCGCGCGCGACCGCTACCTGCGGCTGCTCGCGCTGGCGGCCGTGCTGCTGAACTGCGTTAACACGCTCGGCGAATACATCCTGACGACGCTCGTCGTCGAGCACGCGGCGCGGCTCGAGGCGCAGCAGCCGGGGGTGGATGCCGGCGACGTCATCGCCGCCTTCTACGCCAACTACTACCTGACCGTGAACGCTGTCAGCGCGGCGCTTCAGATCTGCGTCGTCGCCCGGATCTTCAGGTGGATCGGCGTGCAGGGCGCCCTGCTCGTGCTGCCGATCGTCGCTTCGATCGGCTACGGGCTCGTCGTGTTCGTGCCGATCATCGGGGTCATCCGGGCCGTAAAGATCATCGAGAACGTCGCCGACTATTCGATCATGAATACGGCGAGGCAGGTCCTGTACCTGCCGCTGCCGGCAAGGCAGCAGTTCGAAGGCAAGACGGCGGTCGACACGTTCTTCTGGCGTTTCGGCGACGTCGCGCAGGCCGGCATCGTCTTCGCGGGATCGTGCTGGCTCGGTTTCGGCTTCCGGCAGTTCGCGATGCTGAACATCGCGCTGGCGCTGGTCTGGATCGTGCTCGCGGTGCGGATCGGCCGACGCTACCCGATACGGCCTGCGCGCAGGATCAGGATCGACTGGCGCGCCGCCGCGGCCGGCGCCGTGACCGCCACGTTCGCCGTCGCCGCGTTCACGCTGCCGGCCCCCGCGGCGGCGGAGCCTCGGGCGCTGTTCGCCGGGCACGAGCCGCTGGCCATCGAGCTCAGCATGGACATGGGTGCGCTGTGCCGCGCAGACCGGCGCAGGACCTGCGAGGAAGCGCCGGCAACGCTGGCTTACACGGGCGCAGACGGTACGCGGCACAGCCTCGAAGTGTCGGTGAAAGCGCGCGGGAAGTGGCGGAACACGGGCGGACACTGCTCGCTGCCGCCGCTGTTCGTCCACTTCCGCGGCGATACCGCGGGCACGGTGTTCGAGGGCGAGCAGATGCTTCCGCTGACGACGCACTGCCGCGAGAAGCCGAGCCGCTTCGAGCAGTACGTGCTGCGGGAGTATCTGGCGTACCGGATCTACAATCTGCTGACCGACGCCAGCCTCCGCGTGCGTCTCGCCCGCGTGACGTACACGGACACCGGGCGCCGCGGCCGGTCGAGCGAACGGTACGCTTTCTTCACGGAGCACTTCGAGTCTCTCGCCTCGCGCCTCGGCGGCGAGCTGTGGCAGACCGCCGCGTTCCGGCCGCAGCAGAGCGATCCGCGAACGCTCGCGACGTTCGACCTGTTCCAGTACCTGATCGGCAATACGGATTTCTCCGCGCTGAAGGGCCACAACGTCGCCTACGTCCGCGAGTCGTCCGGCCGCGTCGTGACCGTTCCGTACGATTTCGACTTTTCCGGTCTCGTCGACGCGCACTATGCGGGCCCGCCGCCGCAGCTCCCGATCCGCAGCGTCACGCAGCGACTGTTTCGCGGCTTCTGCCAGCCGGAGCTCGACTGGCCGGCGCTGTTCGAGCATTTTCAGAGTCGGCGCGTCGGCATCGAGGATGTCGTCACCGCAATGCCGGGGCTCACGGCCTCGAGCCGCGCGGAAGTATCCGCCTTCGTCGCGGACTTCCACGACGTCATCGGCTCGCCGAAGCATCGGCAACGGGAGGTCATCGACGCGTGCCGCAGCCCGGAATCACAGGCGCGTAGGCGGCCGCGGCGGCGCCCGACCGGCCGAGGGCCTCGAGGGCGCGCGCGTCCGGCGTCGCCAGGAACTCATTTGGAGCCGCAACGGTTCCGGAGCGCTGCTGCACGGTCAGACTGCTGCGCTGCCCGGCGAGCTGAGGCACGCAGCGCTGCGTCACCAGCGTGTCGCTCCGCGCGCTCGGTGTCTCCAGCTGCAGCACGGTGTCCGTGATCTGGTTCGGCGAGTCGATCAGGATCCGGCCATCGATGCCGCGCGTCGAGGAAGCGTCGATCAGGCTGTCGGCAGAGCCGACGAAGAAGTCCGACTCGATCGTGATGTTGCCGCCGTTGCCCGCGTTGGCGCGCGCGATGACGTCGCTGTCGTTCAGAATCACGAACTCCGGGTCGATTCTGATATTGCCGCCGTCGTCCGCGGGCGTGACGCCGCCTGCCTCCGCGCTGATGGCAGCATCGATCAGCAACACCTGCCGCGCGGCGGAGAGATCGATGTCGCCGCCGGCCGACGTGGCCGCGCTCGTCCTGATCGTGCCGTTGCGCAGCGTCAGCGAGTCGGCCGACACGACGAGCGCGCCCGCGTTACCGCGACCCGTGGCGCTCGCCGACACGGCTCCGTCAGCGAGCAGCTCGATCACGCCGCCGGCGAGGACGACGTCGCCGCCCTGGCCCGCGCCGGTGGACGCCGCGGATACCGAGGCCTCGTTCGTGATGCGAATGGAGTCGGCATTCAGCGTGATCGTGCCGCCCGCGCCGTCGATCGTCGCGGCGGAAATCCGGCCCCGGTCATCGACGACGATCGCGTCGGCGTCGACCTGCACTGCACCGGCCGCGCCGGCGCCGGGCGCGGCGGCGGTCGATTCGCTCGCGATGCGCGCGGCCGCGATACGCAGGTCGCCGACGTCGATGACGACCTGCCCGCCCTGACCCGCGAGGCTCGTGTTGCCGACGATCTCCGCGCCGTCCGCGAGCAGCAGCGACGGCGCGCGGATCGACACGAAACCGGCATTGCCGGTCCGCGGCGCGTCCACGGCGCCGGCTTCGTCCTCTTCCACTTCGGTCGAGGCCTTCACGGCGGATCCGCTGCCGTCGCCGCGCGCCCCGATCAGCGTCACGCCGCCGGTCGCGACGATACGTACGGAGCCGCCTTCGCCGATGCCGGACGTGCTCGTGGAGATACGCGCGCCGTCCGCGAGCTCGATTGTGCCGGCCTCGATGTCTATGGAGCCCGCATGGCCTGTCGCCGTGAAGAAGCTGCTCGCGGTGATCCTCGAGCCGCGGTTCAGGGCGGGATCCGGATTGCCGTCGGTGCCGGCGACGATCAGCGCGTCGGGCGCGAGGATCGTGATGTTGCCGCCCGCGCCCGCCGATTCCGCGACGCTGCCGATGCGGACGCCGTTCAGCACCTCGACCGTCGGCGCCGACAGGCGGATGTCGCCGGCGGCGGCCGCGGACGCGGTGCTCGCGTTGATCTGCGCTTCCTGGATCAGCACGAGGCGCTGCGCTGCGCGCAGCTCGATGTCGCCGGCGGCGCCCGCCCCGGCCGTTCCGGCGACGACCTGTGCCCGATCCGCGATACGCACCTCGGTCGCGCTGACCTCGATGGCGCCGCCGTTGCCCGAAGCTTGCTGCCCGACGTCCGAGAACAGGCCCGATGCGGTGCTCGCGCCGCGAGCGCTGCCGCCGCCTCCGCCGCCGGTGCCGCCGCCCGTCGTGCCTCCGCCGCCGGTGCCGCCGCCCGTCGTGCCTCCGCCGTCGCCGCCGCCTCCGCCGCCGGTGCCGCCCTCGCCGCCGGTGCCGCCCCCGTCACCGCGGGCCTCGCTGCCTTCGATGACGACGCTGTTCGCGGCGTCGAGCA
>JAFGNC010000512.1 GCA_016927175.1 Gammaproteobacteria bacterium
CGAGCGGCTGCTTCAGCAACGTCTCGATGCCTTTCAGAAGGCCCGCCTCGTCGACGCACACCAGCGATACGGCTTCGCCGGTAAGCCCCGCGCGGCCCGTGCGGCCGATGCGGTGCACGTAGTCTTCCGGCACGTTCGGCAACTCGTAGTTGACGACGTGCGGCAACTGCTCGATGTCGAGGCCGCGGGCCGCGATGTCGGTCGCGACCAGCACGCGCACGTCGCCGGACTTGAAGCTCGCGAGCGCCTTGGTCCGGGCGGCCTGGCTCTTGTTGCCGTGGATCGCGGCGGCCGTGAAGCAGTCCTGCTCGAGTTGCTTCGCGAGCCGATTGGCGCCGTGCTTCGTGCGGGTGAAGACCAGCACCTGCCGCCAGTCGCCCGCGGCGATCAGGTGCGACAGCAGCTCCCTTTTTCGGTCGCGATCCACCGGATGCACGCGATGCTCGACGCGATCGGCCGTCGCCTGCTGCGACGCGACCGCGACTTCGGCCGGCGAGCGCAGCAGGCTCGCGGCGAGCCGCTTGATGTCCGGCGAGAAGGTTGCCGAGAACAGCAGGCTCTGCTTGTCCTTCGGCAACAGATTCAGCACGCGCTTGATGTCGTGGATGAAGCCCATGTCGAGCATGCGATCGGCTTCGTCGAGCACCAGTATTTCGACGCTCGAAAGATCGATCGTCTTTTGCCCGGCATGATCGAGCAGCCGGCCCGGCGTCGCGATGACGATGTCGACGCCCCGCGCGAGCGTCGCGATCTGCGGCCGGATGTTGACGCCGCCGAACAGCACAGTTGACCGGAGCGGCAGATGCCTGCCGTAGGCCTCGACGCTTTCGGCGACCTGCGCCGCGAGCTCGCGCGTCGGCGTCAGAATCAGAGCCCGCACGCGCCGGCGGCCTTTGCCGGAGTTCGGGCGCGGCCGATCGTCCGCGCACAGTCGCTGCAGCAGAGGCAGCGTGAACCCCGCCGTCTTGCCGGTGCCGGTCTGGGCGCGGGCGAGCAGGTCGCGGCCTTCCAGAATCAGCGGAATGGACTGGGTCTGCACGGGGGTGGGCTCGCGATAGCCTTGCTCGGCCACCGCACGAAGAAGCTCGGCCGACAGGCCGAGAGTTTGAAACGACATGATTTTTTGAATGCTCCAGGCGGCCCGCCCGGAGTCGCTCTCCGAGCTCGGTCCAGGCTCGTGCCTTGGTGAAGGTAAGTAATCGAGGCTAGCCTAAGCGGGTACCGCGAGAAGCGGAGCACTGACCGAAGAGTGCTCGACGCGCGGGCACCATAGCAGAACGCCGTCAGCAAACCAAGCGACGCGGCCTCTGATCTTCAAAGGCGTGAACCTTCCGTATTTGCAACGGCCATTCCAAAAAAACCAATGGCGCGTGTCCGCAACGCGCGAGCCCGGGCCTGCATCTTCAATGGCATAGAACCTGCATCCCTGCCGCAGCAGAACAACAACGAGCCGCTCCGCTTGGGGGGATCCATGTCGCGGCCCATGCCGAGATTTCGACACGCCCGAGCGCGAACTTCGCTCTGTTGTCAGCGTGAAACAACGTCAGACATGCGGAGATGAATCCATGACAAGAAAGAAGCACTCGCGGCGTGTGTCGCGTCAGCGAGCGCCACGGTCGGCTCTGATGGGGGCAGCCGCGGCCACGGTATTCGGTTGGGGGCTGGCGCTTACGACACCGGGCTACGGTGCGCACGAGGGGCTGCCTTTTACGGAACCGTTCGACGATGCGCACCTCAGTGATCCGGATGCGACGCGCGCGGACTGGGGCAGCAGCGTTCCCGGAGAGCTTCGCCTGCCTGCCGCCGCGCCGCTGACGGATCCGTTCGGCCCCGCCACGGCCGGCGTGGACGTCGGCGCCGGGCCCTACGAGACGCGCGCGATGGCGACCGGGGACCTCGACGGCGACGGACTGTTGGATGTCGCCGAGGCGGTCAACGGCCGCAATCAGGTCTACCTGAACCAGCTCAACGGGGACGGCACTTACTCCCTCGTCGGCCACCCGACGACGCCGGCTCTGTTCTCCAATACGCGCGGCGTCGCGGTCGGCGACCTGGACCGGGACGGCGATCTGGACGTCGTGACCGGCAGCCTGAACGCGCCGGTGCGGCTGTACCTGAATTCCGGTAACGGGGTGGACTACACGGTCGTCAACGTGTCGGTGCCTCTCGCCGTCCCGGGAGACGAGCCCGACGTGGACGCGGTCGCCGTGGCGGATATGAACGGCGACGGTTACCTCGACGTGGTCACGGCCGCGCACAACAGGTTCCTGAGCCGGATCTACTACCACTCCGGCGATCCGGCATCGCCTTTCGCCGAGAACGGCATCGAAGGGACGCCGCTCGGCGCCAGCAGCCTGAACAGCCAGTCGGTGCAGATCGGTGACCTCGACAACGACGGCGACAACGACGCCGTGCTGATCAACGAGGCCCAGGCCAACACCTGGTATCGAAATAATGGAGACGGCACATTCACGGAGAGCCCGATCGGCGCCGAGACCGACAACTCGCAGGGGGGCGCTCTGGCGGATTACAACGGCGACGGTTTCCTCGATCTGGCGGTCGGCAACTACCTGTCCGGGGATCCGAACCAGGTCTACTTCAACAGCGGCGACCCGGCGGCGCCGTTCGACGCCTCGACGCCGGCGAGCGAACTGACTGCGCTGACCGCGATCGGCTACGTGCACCACGTCAACGCCGGCGACGTCGACAACGACGGCGACGTCGACATCGTGCTCAGCACCGCCGGAGTCAACGAGCCGGCTCTCGGATCGACGCGCTTCACGAACCGGCTCTACCTGAACGACGGCACCGGCACGTTCACCGAGGTCGAGATCGGCACCGACGCGCACGTCACGAACACGACCGCGCTCGGCGACTTCGACAACGACGGCGATCTCGACCTCGTCGCCGGCAACGAAGAGCGCGATGCCGCGAACGCTGCCCATGAAGCCATGAACCGGCTGTACGTCAACGCGGGCACCGCCGGCGGCGATCCGGTGCTGCAGCTTCGCGGCGTCGCGGCGTCGCTGAACGTCGCCGACGCAACGCAGACAGACGCGATCGACACGGTTACGTTGACCGCGGCGCCGGAGTCGCTCGGGCTGCACAACCGCGCCGACTTCTGGGTGTCGAGCAACGGCGGCGCGGACTGGCTGCACATCGTGCCGGGCGGCCCGCCGGTCGTGTTCCCCGACGCCGCGCGCGGCACGGATCTGCGCTGGCGCGCGGACCTGAGCTCGCTGTCGCCGGCATCGGGGAGCGCCGGAGCGCTCGCGATCGACAGCGTCGCGATCGACTCGGACATGCCGCGGTTCACGAGCACGCCCGTCACGGAGGCCGCCGTCGACCAGGCGTATACGTACGACATCGTCGCCAGCGATCCGGATCCGGACGCGGTGCTGACGCTGACGGCGTCGACGTTGCCCGCGTGGCTGACGCTGACCGACAACGGCGACGGCACGGGCACGCTGACCGGCACGCCGACGAGCGCCGATCTCGGCGCGAACGACGTCGTGCTCGAGGTCGCGAACGGATCGGGCGCGATATCGCAGCAGACGTTCACGATCGAGGTCACGGCGGCCGGCGCGCCGGCCTTCACGAGCACGCCCGTCACCGAGGTCGTGATCGGCGCGGAGTACGCGTACTCGGTGACGGCGACCGATCCGGACGGCGATGC
>JAFGNC010000513.1 GCA_016927175.1 Gammaproteobacteria bacterium
GCGCCGGCAGCGCCCGCTTCAGAAATCGAGGCGCAGAAGGCCGCGGATGTGCTCGCGCCAGACGTCGTCGACTCCGGCCGCAGCGGCGTACTCGGGCCAGCGGCGAACGACGGCGCGCACGTCGTCGAGGATGGCGTCGGCCCTTCCGCGCTTCATCGATGCGGTGCGCGCGCACGCGCGGAAGTCCTCCCGCGCGAACTCCTCGAGCTTGCCGTTCATCGACATCTGGTGGCGGCGCGTCCATACGCCGGAAGGGTTGTAGGCGAACGTGACGTCGAAAGCCGGCGACAGCGACCAGTTTCCGCTCCTGTCCATCAGGAACGCGATGTTCTTGACGTGGTCGTCCTGGTTGCGCGCGACGACGTTGAAGACCATGCGGCGGAACTGCTCCTCGACCGTTTCCATCGGCAGCTCGAGCCGGCGTATCACGTGCAGCGCCTGCTCGTACGAGTACGCGCCTGCGGCGTTGAAGTCGTAGTGGGCGAGGGCGCACAGCGACTGCATGTGCAGCTTGTCGCCGTTGTCGAGCCTGTCGAAGCGGCGGCTCATGAAGTGTCTGCGCCCGTTCTCCTCGAGCAGGCGGCACTCGCTCGTCGCGATGCCCGCGTCGCGTGCCATGTTCGTGTAGGCGAATTCGATCGCGCCGTAGCCTTTCGGATCTTCGAGCTCCTTGTCCTTGTTGCCCGAGACGCCGTCGAACTTCAGCAGCCAGTATTCGAATCCCTCGCCGGCAGGCACCTGCCCGGAGCGGACCTCGTTCGTGTCGCGATTCCACGCGATGATCGCTTTCGCGCGCGCGCCGCCGGCCGACGTGCCGACTCGCAGGATGTCGCGCAGCGCGTCCTCGCGATGATCGCCGTCGAAGGAGGCATGCAGGTTCCGCCTCGCCGTCAGGATCTCGGACGCGAGCTCGACCAAGGCAGCGACCTCGATGTGCGTCGTGCGCCGCGACCGCGGCCCCATGACCGGCGCAAACTCGAGCGCCCCCATGCCGCGCGCGCCGATGTAGCAGAGCCGCTCGACCGGGTTGAAGCTTTCCGGAGGGCGCCCCTGCGTCGCGAGCCACGCCTCGATCAGCGCGTTGCCGAAACGGTCCGGCAGCGAGTCGGCCAGCAGCCCCGGCAGCCCGAGGAACGTCTCGTACGGCAGGCCGGGGAACGAATAGACCTCCGTCGACAGCGGCATCACGAGCGGCGAGATCTCGATGCCGCTCGACGCGAAACCCGGGTCGTACTGGAAAGCCGCGTGGATCCGGCCGTCCTCGAGCGCGACGGCGCCGATCGTCCTGCCCCAGAGCCTGACCTCGGCGACGGTCGTCACGTCTCGTCGCCCCAGGTCCAGTCACGGTCGCGCCCGGCACCCTCGCCGCCGGCTTCTTCGGCGCTTTCGCCCGGCGCAATGCCGCGGCCGCCGGCTCCGGTGCTCCCGCGCCGGCTGGCGCGGCGCCTGCCCGGTGCGCGCCGGCGCTGTTTACCCCGCAGCCTCAGCAGCTCCATCGGGCTCGGCGCGGCTTCGGGCACCACGGCGTCGAGCCGGTCGGCGAGACCGAGCGTTCTCAGAACGCGGATGACGCTGACGAGCTGCGCCGAGGCGCCGGACTCGATACGCTCGACGGTGCGCTTGGAAACCCCGGATTGGGCCGCGAGCTCTGCCTGCGTCAGGCCCCGGTCGAGCCGCCGCCGGGCGAGCCGCTCACCGAGAGCGCGCAGCACGGCATCGTCCGTCATGTCGGCTGTGATTTTCATTACTCGTCGAATGAGACGAATAAAGTACGATCTTGGCTTAAACTCGACATAAATGAAGAGTAGTGCGAAAAGGGCGGCGCCGCAAGATCGCCGCTGCGGCTTTGATGCCCGCCTCGCGCCGCTCGCGCCCCTCCGGCACACTTGCCGACATGATCTGGCTCATAGCAGGCATGATCCTGTTCTTCGGCGTCCACTCGATCGCGATCGTCGCGCCGGCCTGGCGCGGGCGCATGCTGGAGCGTCTCGGCGAGGGCAAGTGGAAAGGGATTTACTCGCTGCTCGCCGCCGCGGGTCTCGTGCTGCTGATCTACGGCTACGGCCAGGCGCGCCAGCAGCCGGTCGTGCTGTACACGCCGCCGTTCTGGACCCGCCACGTCGCGGCCCTGCTGCTGCTGCCGGTGTTCCCGATGCTGTTCGCCGCCTATCTGCCCGGCCGGATCAGAGCGGCGCTGAAGCATCCGATGCTGGCCGCCGTGAAGCTGTGGGCGCTCGCGCACCTGATCGCGAATGGCATGCTGGCGGACGTGCTGCTGTTCGGCGGGTTTCTGGTCTGGGCGGTCGCGGACCGGATTTCGCTGAAACGCCGGCCGCCGAAGCCGACGCCGGCCGCTCCGCCGCGGCGTGCGAACGATGCCGTCGCCGTCGTGCTGGGTCTCGCCGTCTACGGCGCGTTCGTGCTGTGGCTGCACGGGTTGCTGATCGGCGTCCCGCTCGTCGTGCCCGGCCTGACGACCTGAGCTTCCCGTGATGGGAACCCACTGGCGGCGCCGCGATTCACGCGGTTATCCTTTCCGTATCCCATAGACTTCGAAACGAGCCAGAACGATCGATGACAAGGACCGTGTCCGGTCCGCGGCAAACGGCCGCGGCCATGTGGTGGTTTGTGTCGGCCCTTACGGCGCCCGCGGCGGCGATCGCCGACGAGATCGAATTCATGCCGCCGTACGTTCCGACCGTGCAGGACGACGTGGATCTGATGCTCGAGATCGGCGACGTCGGCCCCGGCGACTACGTGGTCGACCTCGGCTCGGGTGACGGGCGTATCGTGATATCGGCGGCGAGACGCGGCGCCGACGGTCACGGCGTCGAGATCGACCCCGAGCTCGTCGAAGAGGCGACGCGCCGCGCGGAGGCGGCGGGCGTCGCCGATCGCGCCGCCTTCGTCGAAGGGGACATCTTCGATGCGGACATCAGCCAGGCGAGCGTCGTCACGCTCTACCTTTATCCCGAAGTGAATCTCGCGCTGCGCCCGAGGCTGTTGTCCGAGCTGCGGCCGGGCGCCCGCGTGTTGTCGAACAGCTTCGACATGGGCGACTGGCAGCCGGACGTGCACGACAAGACCGCCCGGTCGAGCGGCGGCATTCTGATGTGGGTCGTGCCGGCGGACGTGGCCGGCGACTGGCAGCTCGAGGTCGGCGAGGACGAGACTTTCGCGCTGAATGCGACGCAGCGTTTTCAGAAGGTCAGCCTGCGGCTCGCCGGTGACGACGGCATGCTCGCGGTCCGCTCGGCGCGGCTGCGCGGCGATCGCCTCGAGTTCGTCGCGACGGCGGGCGGCACGCGGTACCTTTTCAACGGCCGGGTCGACGATGACGGGATCGACGGTATGGTGCAGGTGCGCGACGGCGGGACGGTCCGCGTGCATTCATGGCATGCGCGGCGGGCGGCGTCGGCGGATGCGCGCGGTGCGCGCTGATCGAGCGCACCGTGCAAAAGGAACGCGATCTCCACGACCCGAGCCGCTGATCACGACATCTGCCAGCCGCGGTGGCAGGCGCGCATCCCGGCCGGAGCCGTTCGGAGCATCACCCGCGAGGCAGCAGGGGCCTCATGAAGCTGCGGTCGTAGCGCAGCACGCACCCGCTCTCGTCACGAATGCGGTCCGCCGCGACGAAGTCCGGATCCGATCCGA
>JAFGNC010000087.1 GCA_016927175.1 Gammaproteobacteria bacterium
AGAACAGGTCCTGGTAGGGGTCGGCGCCGGCGTACCGGCGCGTGTCGTATACGGCCGCGGGCGTGCGATAGTCGTATTCCTCGTCGAGCCAGGTTCGCCCGGCGGCGTCCACCGCTTCCACCTCGACACGCACCGTGTCGCCGTCGGACTGAACGATGCGGCCGTTGACGCTGAGGTCCGCGGCGGTGGACTGCTCGGGCGTGACCAGGACCATGCCCCACTGCCCGCTGCGCTGCAGAGCGTCCCGCAGCTGCACGGCCATGTAGACCGCCTCGGCGCGCCGGATGTGGGCGTAGATGCCCTGTTCCAGCAATTGCTCCTGTTCCGATTTCTCGATTCTGCCTTCGGGAACGCCGGCGTCGAAGAGCACGATCCCGACGTCGAGGAGCTCCTCTTCGGGCAGGCTCTGTGCCGGAGCGGTCAGCTCGACCGCGTGCGGAATCAGTACTTCCGACGTCGTGCACCCGAGCAGCAGCGCACCCATGCCGATCAGCAGCAATGCTCCGAGCCGATGCATCGCATCCCACTCCGTCGACTTCCGCGCTGACGATGCAAGGTACGCGCCAGCGGAAGACCATCGCAGGGTCGGGACGACCTGGCTACGGCGTAGCGGGAGATTCGGCCCGAGTGCGTCGGATCGAAGGCTCCGAGGATCGAAGGGATCGGAAGACCGGGAGGCCTGAAGCCCTTGGGCACGACCGGTACCGCGCCGCAGGGGTCGGCGTCAGTCGCTCAGAGAACCCTCGCGACGAGGTTCAGCAGTGCCCCCGGGAAAATGCCGAGGGCGAGCAGCAACAGGCCGTTCGCGCTTATCGCGACCCGCAGGTCCGTCGCCGGCGCCAGCGGCGCGGTCTCGACCGGCTCGTTGAAATACATGTACCAGACGACGCGCAGGTAGTAGAACGCCCCGATCACCGCGAATACGACGCCGAGCGCTGCCAGCCACACGAGGCCGACCTCGAGCAGGCTGTTCAGCACGACGAGCTTCGCATAGAAACCGATCAACGGGGGCACGCCGGTCATACTGAACATGATCAGCAGCATGACGGCCGCAAACCACGGGCTGCGCGCGTTCAGGCCCTTGAAGTCCTCGAGGTTCTCGGCCTCGAACCCCTTGCGGCTCAGCATCAGGATCATGCCGAAAGCCGCGGTCGCCATCAGCACGTAGGCGATCGTGTAGAACATCGCGAATCGGATGCCGTCCTCGGTGCCGGCGATGAAGCCCATCAGAATGAAGCCGACGTGCGAGATCGTCGAATAGCCGAGCATGCGCTTGAAGTTCGACTGCACGATCGCGAGCAGGTTGCCGATCACGAGCGACAGTACGCACAGCACGATCAGCATGTCTGACCAGCTGACGTGCAGCGGCCCGAGCCCGTCGACGAGCACACGCCACGCAAGCGCGAACGCGGCGATCTTCGGGGCGGACCCGACGTACAGCGCAACCGGCGTCGGCGCACCCTGGTAGACGTCGGGAATCCACATGTGGAACGGCACGGCGCCGAACTTGAACGCGACGCCGACGACGATGAACGCAAGCGCGAGCACGGTCGGCACATTCAGCCCGCCCGGCTCGGCCAGCTGCGCGGCGAGCGGCCCGAGCTCGATCGTGCCGGTCATGCCGTAAAGCAGCGAAATGCCGTACAGCAGCGTGCCGGACGCGATCGCTCCGAGCACGAAGTACTTCATCGCGGATTCGGCGGAGCGCGCGGATTCCCTGTTCAACGCGATCAGGGCGTACAGCGACAGCGACTGCACCTCGAGCCCGAGATACAGCACGAGCAGGTTGTTGCCCGAGATGATGATCATGACGCCGAGCAGCCCGAGCAGCCCGAGCACGAAGAACTCGCCCTTGAACAGCCCGTTCTCCTCGAGGTAGTCGCGCGAGTACAGGAATACGAGGGCAACGATCAGGTAGGCGAACAGCTTCAGGACGTCGCCGGCCGGATCCGCGACATAGCTGCCGGTAAAGGTCGTCAGCCGCTCGTCGACGCCGAACAGCGCCGAGCAGATGGCCGTGCCGACGAGCGCCAGCATTGACAGCGTGTACGTCCAGCGCCGCTGCTCCGCGCGCAGGAACGCGTCGACCATCAGCACGACGCAGATCGCGGCGGTCAGGAAGATTTCGGGCGCGGCCAGCGAATAGTCGATCATTGCGCGGTCTCGATCGGGTGATCCTGGTTAAGTGACTGAGTTGGAGGCAAAAATCCCACCGGGCCCTACAGCTTCGACTGGGTCACCTGCAGCAGCAGGCTTCCGAGCGTCTCGTCCATGGCCTCGACGAGCGGGGCCGGCCAGATGCCGAGCAGCAGCACGGAGACCGCCAGCACCGCGAGGATGAAGAATTCCCGTCCGTCGAGGTCCGGCATCGACGCGACGCCTTCGTTGCGGACCTCGCCGTACAGGACGCGCCGGACCATCCACAGCGTGTATGCCGCTCCGAGGATCAGGATCGTCGCGGCGAAGAACGCGAGCCAGAAGCTCGACTGGAAGCTGCCGAGGATCACGAAGAACTCGCCGACGAAGCCGGACGTGCCGGGCAGCCCCGCGTTCGCGAGCGCGAACAGGACCATGAAAGCGGCGAACTTCGGCATCGTGTTCGCGACGCCGCCGTAATCGCTGATCTCGCGCGTATGCAGCCGGTCGTACATGACGCCGACGCAAAGGAACAGGGCGCCCGAGATCAGGCCGTGCGAGATCATCTGCACCATGCCGCCCTGCAGCGCCAGCTGCGCGCCCTCCTCGCCGCCGTTCGTCACGGCGCTGTAGATCACGAAGAAGCCGAGCGTCACGAAGCCCATGTGGGCGATCGACGAGTACGCGATCAGCTTCTTCATGTCGTTCTGCACGAGCGCGACGAATGCGATGTAGACGATCGCGATCAGCGACAGCGCGATCATGAGCCAGTCGAGCGCCTGGCTCGCGTCCGGCGTGATCGGAAGGCTGAAGCGCACGAAGCCGTAACCGCCCATCTTCAGCAGGATCGCGGCCAGAATGACCGAGCCGCCCGTCGGCGCCTCGACGTGCGCGTCCGGCAGCCACGTGTGCACGGGCCACATCGGCACCTTGACCGCAAACGCGATCAGGAACGCGAAGAAGATCAGCACCTGCTCGTTCATGCCGAGCGGCAGCGCGTGCAGGTCAGCGATCGCGTAGCTGCCGGCCTGAAGGTACATGTATATCAAGGCGACCAGCATGAACACGGACCCGAGAAACGTGTACAGGAAGAACTTCATCGTCGCGTAAATGCGCCGCTCGCCCCCCCAGATGCCGATGATGATGAACATCGGCACGAGCATGACTTCCCAGAACACGTAGAACAGCAGCGCGTCCGTCGCGGCGAACACGCCGATCATCATGCCCTCGAGCAGCAGGAACGCGGCGAAGTACTGGGCGGGCCGCAGCTTGATGATCTGCCAGCCGGCGATGACGACCAGCGGCGTCAGGAACGTCGTCAGCAGGATCAGGGGCATCGAGATGCCGTCGACGCCGAGCGCGTAGAACGCGTTGAAGCGCTCGATCCAGGGCACGCGCTCGACGAACTGCATGGCGGCCGTGGAGGAGTCGAAGCCGGTGTAGAGCGGAATGCTCGCGACGAACGTCAGCACCGTCGCGCCGAGCGCAACCTGCTTGCCGAGCAGCGACCGCTCGGAGCCGAGCGCGAGAACGAGAAGGCCGGCGGCGATGGGCAGCCAGATGACGATGCTGAGAATCGGCAGATCCATCGCGTCAGCTCCTCAGCGCGAACCAGCCGATCAGCACGGCGAGCGCGATGACCATGGCGAAAGCGTAGTGGTAGAGGTACCCGGACTGCAGGCCCCGCGCGGCGCTCGAGATCGCGCCGACCGCGCGGGCGCTGCCGTTGACGAGCAGCCCGTCGATCAGGATCTGGTCGCCGAGCTTCCACAGCAGTTTGCCCGTCCCGCGCGTGCCGCGCGCGACGACGTTCTCGTTGAACCAGTCGAAGTAGTACTTGTTGACGAGCAGCCGATACAGGGCGCCGAAGCGGGCCAGGATCTGGCCGGGGATCTCCCGCCGTTTCAGGTACAGGAACCACGCGACGATCGCGCCCGCCGCGGCCATGTATAGCGCGATCGAGTGCGTGAACGCGTGGGTCACGAACGCCAGCGCCCCCTCGAACTCGGCGCCGACCTCGCCCAGCACGTCGTGCTCCTCGCGCACGAAGATCGCGCCGTCGAAGAACCCGCCGAACAGCAGCGGCTCGATCATGAACCAGCCGATGACCACCGACGGGATCGCGAGCGCGATCAGCGGGCCCGTCACGACCGCGGGCGTCTCGTGCAGGTGCTCCTTCGTATGCGCGTCCATGCGCTCCTCGCCGTGGAACACGACGAACAGCAGGCGGAAGCTGTACAGCGACGTCACGAAGACGCCGAGCAGCACGCACCAGTAAGCGTAGGTCGAGCCCGGCAGCGACGACGCATGCACGGCCTCGATCAGCGCGTCCTTGGAGAAGAAGCCGGAGAACCCGGGAAAGCCGATCAGGGCCAGCGTGCCGAGGACCGACGTCCAGTAAGTGATCGGCAGGTATTTCTTCAGCCCGCCCATCTTGCGGATGTCCTGCTCGTGGTGCAGCGCGATGATCACCGAGCCCGCGGCAAGGAACAGCAGCGCCTTGAAGAACGCGTGGGTCGCTAGGTGGAAAATGCCGGCCGCGTAGGCCGACGCGCCGAGCGCGACAGTCATGTAGCCGAGCTGCGACAGCGTCGAGTACGCGATGACCCGCTTGATGTCCTGCTGCACGATGCCGAGGAGCCCGGTGAAGAACGCCGTCGTCGCGCCGATCACGAGCACGAAGCTGAGCGCGGTCTCCGTGTACTCGAACAGCGGCGACATCCGCGCGACCATGAAGATGCCGGCAGTGACCATCGTCGCCGCGTGGATCAGGGCCGAGATCGGCGTCGGACCTTCCATCGAGTCAGGCAGCCATACGTGCAGCGGCACCTGTGCCGACTTGCCCATCGCGCCTATGAACAGGCAAATGCAGGCGACGGTCAGCACGGACCATTCGGCGCCTTCGAAGATCTGCATGGTCTCGCCGGACAGCGCCTCCGCCTGGCCGAAGACCGTCGCATAGTCGAGGGAGCCGCCGTAGAGGAGCAGTGCGGCGATCCCGAGAAGAAAGCCGAAGTCGCCGACGCGGTTGACCAGGAACGCCTTCAGGTTCGCGAACACGGCGCTGTCGCGCTTGAACCAGAACCCGATCAGCAGATAGGACACGACGCCGACCGCTTCCCAGCCGAAGAACAGCTGCATGAAGTTGTTCGACATCACGAGCATCAGCATCGAGAACGTGAACAGCGAGATGTAGCTGAAGAAGCGCTGATAGCCCGGGTCGTCGTGCATGTAGCCGATCGTGTAGACGTGCACGGCCAGCGACACGGCCGTCACGACGGCCATCATCAGCGCCGTCAGCCGGTCGATCAGGAACCCGACCTCGATGCTGAGGCCGCCGACCTCGGCCCACTGATAGACCGGTCCGTTGAACGTCTCCAGGCCGCCGAAAACGATGCCGTACAGCACGTACAGCGACAGCGCGAACGAGATCGCGACGCCGATGATCGTGACCCAGTGCGCCCCCGCCCGGCCGATCCTGGAGCCGGCGAGCCCCGCCACGATGGCCGCTGCGAGCGGCGCCAGAACGATGGTTAAGTAGACCGACTCCACGCCTATCCCTTCAACGAATCGAGCTCGTCGACATTGATGCTCTGAGTGTTGCGGAACAGCACGACCAGGATCGCGAGGCCTATCGCCGCCTCCGCCGCCGCAACGGTCAGAATGAAGAACACGAACACCTGCCCGAGCGTGTCGCCGAGCATCCTCGAGAAAGCGATGAAGTTGAAGTTGACCGCAAGCAGCATCAGCTCGATGCACATCAGCAGCAGAATCAGGTTCTTGCGATTGATGAAGATCCCCGCGACGCTCAAGCTGAACAGGATCGCGGCGAGCACCAGGTAATGAGCGACCGTAACCATTCCCGCTACTCCTTCGCCGACTCGACCTTGACGATGCGAACCCGGTCCTTCGCGCTTACCGCGACCTGCTTCGCGATGTCCTGCTGCTTCAGGCCGGGCCGCCGGCGCATCGTCAGCGTAATGGCGGCGACGATCGCAAGCAGCAGCAACACGGCTGCGATCTCGAACGCATAGACATGATCGGTATAGAGCACCGAGCCGAGCTCCTTCGTGTTGCTGTAACCCGCGGGATATGGGTCCGGCGTTACGAACGCGCGCCCCTCGCTGCGGAACCAGACCACGTTCGCGATCTCGATCACGACGACGAGCGCCACGACGACGCCGAGCGGCAGATACTTCGTGAATCCCTGGCGCAGCTGCTCGACGTTGATGTCGAGCATCATGACGACGAACAGGAACAGCACCATGACCGCGCCGACGTAGACCAGGACGAGCGTGATCGCCAGGAATTCCGCTTCGATCAGCAGCCACAGCACCGCGCTCTGCACGAACGCAAATACGAGATACAGCGCGGAATACACCGGATTCCGCGACGTGATGACGCCGATCGCCGCGACCAGAAGGACCGCCGCGAACGCGTAAAAAAGGATAGTCGGTATCACGATTCCTGCGCTTGCACTTGGTGTTGCCCGAGCTCCCGCCCTGTCTTTCTCTCGACCGTACGTCCCGCGCCCGCCTCGGCCCCGCTCATCGGTAAGCGGCGTCGGCGGCTTTCTCCGCGGCGATCGTCTTCTCGTACTTGTCGCCGACGGCGAGAAGCTTGTCCTTCGACATGATGTTCTCGCCGCGCGTCTCCATGTGGAACTCGTGGATGTCGGTTTCGACGATGGCGTCCACGGGGCAGGCTTCCTCGCAGAAGCCGCAGTAGATGCACTTGAACAGGTCGATGTCGTACCGGCTCGTTCGGCGCGTGCCGTCCGGCCCGACGTCCGATTCGATCGTGATCGCGAGCGCGGGGCAGACGGCCTCGCACAGCTTGCAGGCGATGCAGCGCTCCTGGCCGTTCGGATAGCGGCGCAGCGCGTGCAGCCCGCGGAAGCGCGGCGACTTCGGCGTCTTCTCCTCGGGGTACTTGATCGTGACCTTCCGGACGAACAGGTTCTTCAGCGTCAGCCGGAGCCCCTGCACGAGCTCGGTCATCAGGAACGTCTTGAGCGGATAAAGCACTTCGTCTCCTATGCGGCCGCGGACCAGGGGCCGATCCCGAGCGCCGCCATGACGCCTTCGACCGCAATCCATACGATCGTGACGGGGATGAACACCTTCCACCCGAGGCGCATGATCTGGTCGTACCGATAGCGCGGGAACGTGGCCCTGAACCAGAGGAAGCAGAAACTGAAAAACGCCATCTTCAGCCCGAGCCAGCCGACGCTCGGCGCCGCGATCCAGGTATCGGCGAGCCCCGGGACGCCCGCGAACGGCGACAGCCAGCCGCCGAAGAAGAACACGGACGTCAGCGCCGTGATCAGGATCATGTTGGCGTACTCGGCCAGGAAGAACAGGCCGAAGCCGATGCCGGAGTACTCGACGTGGAAGCCCGCGACGATCTCCGACTCGCCTTCCGCGACGTCGAAAGGCGCGCGGTTAGTTTCCGCGACGCCGGCGATGAAGTAGACGATCATCAGCGGAAACAACGGCAGCCAGAACCAGCTGAAAATGCCGGTGCCGCTCTGCGCGAGCACGATCTGTCCGAGATTCAGACTCCCGCTCGCCATCAGGACGCCGACCAGCGCGAACCCCATCGCGATCTCGTACGCTACGATCTGCGCCGCGGAGCGCATCGCTCCGAGGAATGCGTACTTCGAGTTCGAAGCCCAGCCGGCGAGTATCACGCCGTAGACGCCGAGCGACGTCAGCGCCAGCACGTACAGCAGGCCGGCGTCGATGTCCGCGATGACGAACTCGTCGTTGAGCGGCACGACCGCCCACACGGCAAGCGCCGGGATCAGCGAGATCAGCGGCGCGATCACGAACAGGAAGCGGTTCGAGCTGCTCGGCACGACCACTTCCTTGAACAGCATCTTGAACAGATCGGCAAACGGCTGCAGCAGCCCGTGGAAGCCGACCCGGTTCGGGCCGAGGCGGTTCTGAATGAACCCGATGATCCTGCGCTCGGCATACGTGAAGTACGCGACGCCGAGGATCAGCGGCACCATGACCACGACGATCTTCAGCACGATCACGAGGACGTCGCGAATCAGCTCCGGCACCATGAGCCACAGCGGCTCGAGCTGCGTCAGCATGTCGATCATCCCGCGCTCGTCAGCCGGAAGGTTTCTTCGCCGGTACCCGACGCGGCCGTATCGACGCCCTCACCGCTCCCGAAGACCGTCATCTGCAGCGGCAGCGAGCGCCGCACGACGGCGTCCACCGAATAGATCGGCACGTCGAGCTCCTCGAGCGGAACCTGCTCGCCGTCGAGAGCCGGCTCGAACAGCCCGCGATAAACGTTGTCCGGCTGCGCGTCGCCGATCTCGGCCGTCACGGCGTCCAGCACCTCGCCAGCGCTGCGATACTCGGAGCGCTCGACGCCGAGCAGGTTCGCGAGCACGCGCAGCACGCGCCAGCCGGGCCGCGCCTCGCCGACCGGATCGGCGGCCGCGCCGAAGCTTTGCCGGCGGCCTTCGGCATTGACGTAGGTGCCCTGGGTCTCGGCAAACGTGCCGATCGGCAGCAGCAGCGTGCAGCTGTCCAGCAGCTCCTGCGTGACGTAGGGCGTGAAGCAGATCACCGCATCGGCGGACTTCAGCGCCTGCTCGGCGCGCTCGCCGTTCGCGATATCGTCCTTCGGCTCGAGGTTGTACAGCACGTAAGCGTGCCGAGGCGAGCTGATCATGCGCTGCACGTCGAGCCCCTCGTCGTCCACCGGCCGGCCGCCCGCCATCCGATGCGGCAACAGCCCCGCCAGCGCGGCACCGGCGCCGTTCGCGCCTTCGGGAACGTAGCCGAGCCGCGCGCCGGTGATCGCCGCGAGCGCCGCCGCGGCCGCGCGCAGGTCGGAGAACTGCGGGTGCCGCTGCGCGATGTGGCCGAGCAGGATCAGCGCGCGCTCCTTGCCGAGCAGCGTCTTCGCCGCGGCCCTGTGGGCAGCGTCGACGTCGACCTCCGCCGCGGCGTCGCGCAGCGCATCCGGCACACTCTGGCCGGCCTCCTCGGCCGCCGCGATCGCGATCGCCGTCAGCACGCGCACGCTGCGGTCGAGCGGCGCGTCGACGTACGCGTGCGGGAAGTGATATTCGTACTCGATCGGATTCACGAACGTGACCTCGGCGCGGTCGAGCGCGGCGAGGCGCACGCGATGCGCGAGCAGCGGCACCTCCATGCGCAGGTTCGAGCCGACGACGAGCACGCCCTGCTGCAACTGCAATTGCTCGATGCCGACGCCGAGCGACGGGAAAGCCGGGTCCGCGGCCTGATCACGAAAATCCCGCCGGCGCAGCCGATGGTCCACGTTGCGGGTGCCGAGCCGCTCCGCGATGCGCCGCAGCAGGTACATCTCCTCGAGCGTCGAGCTCGGCGAAACCAGCATGCCGAGCGCGTCGCCTTCGTCCGCGACGGACTGGCGCAGCGCCTCGGCCGCGGTCTCGAGCGCCTCCTGCCAGCCGACCTCGGCCCACTCCTGGTCGACCTTGACCATCGGCGTGACGAGCCGGTCGTCCGTATAGATGCCGTGGCAGCTGAAGCGATCGCGGTCGCTGAGCCACGTCTCGTTGATCTGCTCGTTGTCCCGCGGCACGACGCGCTTCAGACGCCCGCGCAGCACGTGGCCGTACATGTTCGAGCCGACCGAGTCGTGTGCGCCGATCATCGGCTTCGAGCGCATCTCCCAGGCGCGCGCGCTGTAGCGGTAAGGCTTGTTGTTCAGCGCGCCGACCGGACAAAGATCGATGATGTTGCCCGACAGCTCGTGCTGCACGCCGCGCTCGACGTAGGTGCTGATCACGACGTTCTCGGTGCGCCCGATCGTGCCGAGCTCCTGGATGCCCTGGATCTCGGCGCCGAAGCGCACGCAGCGCGTGCAATGGATGCAGCGCGTCATGTCCGTCGACACGAGGGGCCCCAGGTTCTGATCCTTGACGACGCGCTTCTTCTCGGTGTAGCGCGACACGCCGCGTCCGAAACCGAGCGCGAGGTCCTGCAGCTCGCATTCGCCGCCCTGATCGCAGATCGGGCAGTCGAGCGGGTGATTGATCAGCAGGAATTCCATCGTCGCCTTCTGCGCGGAAATCGCGCGCTGCGAGCGCGTGAAGACTTTCATGCCGTCCGTGACCGGCGTCGCGCAGGCCGGCAGCGGCTTCGGCGCCTTCTCGACCTCGACGAGGCACATGCGGCAGTTGGCGGCCACGCTGAGCTTGCTGTGGTAGCAGAACCGCGGCACATAGATGTCCGCGGCATCCGTGACCTCGATCAGCATCTGGCCCTTGCGCGCTTCGAGCGGCACGCCGTTGACTTCGATTTTGACTGTGTCGTCGCTCATCAGTGTTTCCTGATCGTCAGGCCGCAGCGCTCAGGCTATCGACGATGCTCCGGCCGCCGTGCTCGACCATGTATTCGAACTCGTGGCGGAAGTGCTTCAGGAAGCTCTGCACGGGCCACGCCGCCGCGTCGCCAAGCGCGCAGATCGTGTGTCCTTCGATCTTGTTCGCGACGTCGACCAGCATGTCGAGGTCGGCCTGTGTGCCCTTGCCGTCGATGATCCGGCTCAGCACGCGATACAGCCAGCCGGTGCCTTCGCGGCACGGGGTGCACTGCCCGCAGGACTCCGCGTAGTAGAAGCGGGAAATCCGCCGCAGCAGCCGGACCATGCACGTCGTCTCGTCGATGACGACCGTCGCGCCGGTGCCGAGACCGCTGCCGGCCGCGCGCAGCGTGTCGAAGTCCATCGTCAGACCCATCATCGTCTCGGCCGGCACGACCGGCACGGACGAGCCGCCCGGAATCACGGCCTTCAGCTTGCGGCCGCCGCGCACGCCGCCCGCGATCTCGAGCAGCTCCTTGAACGGTATGCCGAGCGGCAGCTCGTAGTTCCCCGGCTTCTCCACGTGACCGGACACCGAGAAGATCGCCGTGCCGCCGGAGCCTTTCACGCCGAGATCCGCGAACCATTGCGCGCCGTTGCGGACGATCGACGGGATCGACGCGAGGCTCTGCGTGTTGTTGATCGTCGTCGGCCGGCCGAACAGCCCGAACTGCGCCGGGAACGGCGGCTTGAAGCGCGGCCGGCCCTGTTTGCCCTCGAGGGACTCGAGCAGCGCCGTCTCCTCGCCGCAGATGTACGCGCCGGCGCCGACGAACGTGTACAGGTCGAAGTCGATGCCGGAGCCCTTGATGTTCCTGCCGAGCCAGCCCGCCTCGTAGGCTTCCTTCAGCGCCGCCTCGAACCGCGGCACCGGCTCCGCCATGAACTCGCCGCGGATATAGTTGTAGCCGACGGTGGCGCCGATCCCGAAGCCGGCGATCGCCATGCCTTCGATCAGCG